>CAZBDM010000713.1:1703-2214 GCA_964490675.1 uncultured Oligoflexales bacterium | reverse complement strand
CAGATACCTGCAGAAAACCATCGGGACTGACTCTTATGTCAAAGGAACTTCCCCCTACGTCGCTTGAGTTATTCAAGAGAATCCCACCGGCTCCAGAATTACGCCTAAACATCAGGGAAACGGTGAAGCCAAGGTTCATATCAAAGGGGTCAAGATCACCTATGAAAAAATGATCTTGACCTCCGTCAAAATTAAAATGACCATCATCATCAAAGCTGGCATCGCGTTCGTTTGTTCCTTGAAAGAGTGCAGACCTTAACTCACCAGCTAGGTTTGGCATACTTTCACCTGTTTTAATCGCAACGTTAGGACTGCTCGTTAAAGGCCAATAGCCAGCAAGAGCTGGATTCTTTTTGACCATAACGAGCTGATAGTCCCCCTCGCCGCGGTAGTCAAAATAAACCGTATTATTCTTTATGGAGTGCGATTGATGAAGACTCAGACGCTCAGAAAGATCTTTGTAAAAGACAAAAGGAGAGAAATCAGAGAGCTTCGCTTCTTGTTCTAAACT
>CAZBDM010000713.1:0-1693 GCA_964490675.1 uncultured Oligoflexales bacterium | reverse complement strand
CAATGAGAGAACCTTCACTCGAAGAAGCGATTGATATTTCATCTTGGACGACCTTATAAGATGCACTTCCAATTTCAAAAGTTGATTCCGGAATTAAGTAAGCTGCTGTCGTATCAGTAGCAACTGCTGCATTTTCGTTTTGCTCGACTTCTAAATATGAATCACTTCCGGGAATATAGATATGCGGTTTTGAGGTATCAAAATCTTGTTCGGCAGTAGCTCCAGTCTCATCGCTAGACAGCTCTTCTTGACCGAAGTCAGTCGATACCTCAGCTGCGTCGGCTTGATTTTCATCTGTATTTTCAGAATCTTCAGGATGAGCATCAACGGTAGCGTTATTTTGATGACTTTGATCGATTAAGTTTGCCGAATGGCAAGAACACAAATGTGCGACAACAACCATTGTTACTAAATATTTCATAATATTTGCCCCAGTTACCCTCGATAATTTTTGTTTCGGAAGATTGTGTGACCCAATAAACAAAAAAAGCTTTGGATTGTCATTGCAGTCATTTAAGTGGATTTTTTAAACACCAAAAAGTCAACTGTAACTTTTTGTCATATTGAAGGTCGGCCCCCAAATAACAAGAATAAAAAAGTGAGGAAGCCGCCTCTTTTCAGAAGAGTTCAGTTATCGAATGAACGACCATTGTTCTTGTCATAATTTTTATGACAATTGTAGCAGTTTCCAAATTCATTAAAGTTAAACTGATTACCAGGGTTATGCTCACTCCGCCCTTTATCGTAGTGACAAGGTAGACAGAACGGCACAGTTGGTGATGAGTGATCAAATGAGAACCGCGTCGCTCCCTCAGCTGGCGTTTTGTGACAAACCGCACAGTCTTTACCGACTAAGTGACCTGAACCTGGGAAGTTGGGGTCATTCGGATCAAAGTTAGCAGGTGGTCCTTGATTTGGATAGCCGCGTGAATAGGTTTCCTGCGGTCTTGCGTGACATTCCTCGCAAGTAGCAGGTTTCGGATCATGATTAAAAGATACATTTGCCCAATTCGGGTGGCTGTGACAAGTCGCACAGTCTAAGGTCTGGTTATGAGGTGTGGCTGGCCTATCGACTTCATGGCAACCTTCACACGACGCCGGAGCAGGCGTGTGAGAAAAGCTTGTGATCGTCTTAAAATCCGGATACGAGTGGCACTGTATACAATCTTGCTGCTGATCGTGAGGAGCCGCTGGTCGATCACTATTATGGCATTCATGACAAGATCCTGGAGGCGGATTATGAGTAAATGCAAAGACGTTTTTAAAGCCGTTCTCGAACTTATGACAACTCACACAGTCTCCAGACTGCGGATGGGACTCAGCTGGCCTGCTTTTAGCATGACATTGATTGCAGGTTTCTGGCGCGGGTTTATGATCAAAAAGCTTGGCTGCTTTCCAGTTAGGAAATGTATGACAGGACACACAATCATCACCTTGGGGATGAGGTGCTGAAGGACGAGCATCTGCGTGGCATCCAATACACGATGTCGGCATGGGATCGTGCGTAAAGGCAGCAGTGGTTGTTGAAGAATTAGATTCTACATTATTGCTATTTTGCTCGGTAGTTGCGTCGTCTTCGTTGCTTACATTGGATGCGTTGGTTGCTTTTTTCCATTCAGGGTCGCCGCTTTCCTTGATGAGATATAACCAGATTTAGTGGATCGATCTGAAAAGGCGGCGTAGTCTAACCCTG
>CAZBDM010000712.1:0-2214 GCA_964490675.1 uncultured Oligoflexales bacterium | reverse complement strand
GTTGTGATGATGATTGACCCTGTCTCGTAGCGACGATTGATGACTTCAAAAATCAAATCAGCAGCTTGACAATCATAGGAGAGATAGCCCAGCTCATCGAGAATGAGTAAATCGGGACTGACGAATTTTCTCAGTGAGCGGTTTAGATCAAGCTGGTTACCCTGGGCTTTCAAGGTCATGACAAGATTAGATGCTGTCGAAAATAGGATGCTTTTCCCTTTTAAAATAGCTTCGTGACCAATGTTTTTGGCGAGCATCGTTTTGCCCAGGCCTTGCGCTCCGGCTAATATGACATTTCGCTTTTGATCGATAAAATCACAGTTCATAAGCTTTTCTATCTTCTTCTGGTCAAGGCCTTTCGGCCATGACCAATCAAAATCAGTAAAGTGTTTATAGCGTCCTAGCTTTGCTTGTTTGAGGCGACGTTCTGTGCCTCGCCGTGATTTTTCTACTAATTCTAAAGATACCATCCTCTCAATAACGGATATTGCTGTCATGTTACCTTTGTCACAGCCGCTAATGAAGTCTTCAAAATTCTCAGCAAGGTAGTTTAGTCTTAATTGACTAAGACCAGTAATAGTTGCGTTTTCCATCGCGTTCCTTTCTATAAGTTGTCGTAGGTTTCTAAATCGTGGGATTTAATATCTAAGTCTTCTATGTCTTGACGTTTTGCTAAGTTAAGAGGCGTCGGCACTTTCTGGCCTGCATTCTCAAGTCCGACTAAAATCTTCATCACCTGAGAGGGGTGGTGCATCTCCTTTTTACGAGCAATCCTTAAAGCTTTACGAAAAAGTTCATCACCATAAAGACGGTTCATCTCAAGCATCTTGTTTTTTACTTGCGCTAAAGATTCACCACGGTCCATCTCGACCCGGTAAAACTCATCTAGCTCTGGAAACTGACCAATAAAATGATCCATGACATGCAAAGGCTTATTTGGTCTGTCCTGCCAGTGCTCACGGTTTATCAAGCGCTCACCTCGGCCCCACGAGCGAGGGTGCTGGGCAATAAGCTCTGCATTCTTGTAAAAACTGACAAAAAGATCATCCGCCTCTAAGCTCACGACTTCCCTTGTGTACTGCCAAGGGATTGAATAATCATTGAGATCAAAGCGCACCAGTGACGTTTTACTGGATCTCACTTCTAATGCATGTTTTGGACTGACGTTTCGGTCAGCTAGATCTAAAAGATAGCCTTTTTCTTCCTGCCAGACGTCTCTGACCGAGCGTTGTTTGTTGTCTGGCCAAGGGCGTTCATCGGCAGTGTCATTGAGCCATTCTTTTAAATCTTCATTTGCTTGATCGATGTCACTTATGGTGTAGCCCGAGGCAAAGCTATCTCGAATATAACGAATGGCCCGCTCGACCCGGCCCTTCTCATTTCCCGCGTAAGGCCGACACGGCTTTGGCTCAAAGCCATAAAAACCAGAAAACTCTATAAGTTGAGGATTAAATTTTATCTTGTCACGATACCTTTCAAGCACAGCACTCTTCAAATTGTCGTATAAAAGACTGCGGGGACTGCCTCCAAAGTAGCGAAAAGCCTGTTCATGAAGACGCAAAAATGAATCAGTCTTTTGATCAAAGCTAAAGCGAGCAAACAAAGCTCGTGACCATGACAAAACCATAACAAAAAGATATAGCTTTCTCTCACCTCCCTTGACTTTAAGGCTACCAAAATGCGCCCAGTCCACCTGTCCCTGTTCTCCCGGAAAGGCCTGCATCGGTTTAAAGCTTCTTTTAATCTTCTTTTTAAGAGGCCTGACTACCCGTAAAAGCGTCTGATAAGATCCCGTATAGCCACGATCCTTGATAATTTTTAGTAAAGCTGTTGAGCGAATAGAAGGGTACTGTTCTAAGTGCTGTTCAATTACAGGTAGATAAGCATCAGTGATGCGTACTCTGTTTTTAGACTCAGGGATTTCATCATCCCCGTAAAGGATTCTCTTCACCGTATCTCTGTGAAGCCCGACAATCTTTGACACTGCATGCACAGTATAGTGTTCGTAGAAATGTAGCCTTCTGATCTTAGCCATCAGCTCTGGGCTATAGGCCATAAATATCTCCTCTTAGCTTGAATTAAAAAACCACAGGACCTGTCGCCGACAAATGACGCAAGACGACACAAAATCTTTCTTCTCAGGACGGATGTCTTGCATCCTAAAACTTCGATGATGCGATCTGGGTTTTAAGGATTTTTTTGTGGTTTCTAAAG
>CAZBDM010000711.1:0-2230 GCA_964490675.1 uncultured Oligoflexales bacterium | reverse complement strand
CTCTAATACCTTTCTCAAAATGATGAATCATTGAAGACGATTTGTAGCCGAGCTTAACAGCAAGTTGCTTTTGGGTCAGCTGCAACCGTTTACGAAATGACTTAAAAAGTAAAGGAGGTCTGAGATCATTGATCTCTTGCACGGAAAAGAGATGCTTATTAAGAACTTCTTTGACGGGAAATTTTCCTACTTCAAGATAATTGAAGAATTGACTGAGCTTGATACGACTGCGAGCTGTCTCTAAGTTGTAAATCACCGTTGCACTAGTCTTCAGACGTTTGGCCATCTGCCCACGACTGAGAGCTCGAGAAAGTCGGATTTTTTGCAGGATCTCACCACAAGCTTTTTCATCGATTTCAGTCACTTATACTCCGATTTTATAAAATAGTACATTAATAGTACCAGATTACTCGGCATATTTGTACTAATCTATAATTTTTCCATCAAAATCCCCGAAAAGCCCAGTGAAAGAAGCGCACAACACAGACGCTCTCATCAAACCTTAGGAATCACAAAAAGGAGAATTTTTATGGATTTGCTAGCTGTTTCAACCCCCTTCAGGACCCTATACCTCTTGCTTGCAGTGTTATCTTTTTCAGCCTGTGGACCGTCGGAACCCGAATTGACAGAAGCGGAAAAAGCCCAACGCCAAGACCTCGCCCCTGATCTATCTGGTGATTATGTTTCTGAAAATGAAGGGGAGCACCCGACGTTCTTGTCTGTTACCAATGAAACGAAAACTCACGATATTCGGGTTTCCTTTCAACTTGGCCGCGGCCTGACACCATCTGAAGAAAACAAGATCGTTGAAGGCCTGAGAAGGATGGAACACCGCTATGAAGACCAAGAGATTGATATCATCATAACGAAACTCTCGAAATCTCTCCAAAAACTCACATTAGGATCAGGAGCACAAAACAAATCACGCGGGGGAGAAAATGTTGCTTTGGACACGAAAGGAGAAGTTTCAGAAGTCGCTATTTATCATAACTATCAAAACTTCTACGAGACACAGCGTACAGGCCTCACGGAACGTTACATGTTTAGCTCTAGCTTATTTTTTACGGCAGAATCTGAAAGCGGAGCCTTACATTACTACACAACCTCCAATACGGATAAAGATGGACAGTCTATGAACAAGGACAAAGGATTTTACATCAGTCTCGCCAGAAAAACTACTGACTCTGCAGGGCGAAAGGTCAACCACAAGGTTTTTTGTACCCTAAAACTCTCACTAAGTGAATTTGCCAGAAAATAATATCACCAATAACAAAAAGGAGAAGACATTATGAAAACTCTATTTTTAACCCTTACCAGCATGTTTCTTTTGAGCGGATGCGTTGTTGAAGTCATCGATTCACCAAGACGTCAAGATGACAGCAGCATTCATAGCTCAAGTTCAAATAGCTCAGCAGCTTCAAGAACGAGCAATTCACTAAGCAGCGACGAATGTCGTGGTGAAAATTTTCACTACACCATTAAAAGAAACTCTCGGCTTGAAAAGAACCACTACAATATCGGCGAAAGCCTCGCAGGAAGGATTTATGTGGGCGCTTATGAGTACGGTCAAGACTCCTGCGAGACTAAACAAATCAATGCTTGGGACCGATATGAAGAGGATATCTGGGGAATTTGGATTGAGATCACACAACTTTCACCATATATGCCAGAATTCATCGAAACCTACTTCGTTCCAGAAGAAGCTCTTAGCTACTTGCACGAAAGTATGGAAATGGGAATGATCATCAACTTGGATTTCATAACTCTCGATCACAAATTTGACGATGGTGCTGAATATGTCATTCGCGTTAAAATAGAGAATGAAAGTGGCGTCATGACAAGTTCAAATACGTGGCATAATGATATTGCGGCAGCCAAAGTACTTGGTTTCAGTTTTGGTGAAACGCTAGATGACAATGAGCAAGACCTCAATACAACTGCTGAAGCATCAGAAAACGACCTTACAGAAGAATCTGGTTTGGAAGAGGGTGCTTAAAATGATCGTTCGAAAAAATCGCATGAACTCACTTCTTCTCAATTTTTTTCTTATTCTTGGGGCCTTCGCGTGTGGGTCCTCACAGAATGAGAATAAAGGTGGCGACCATGTACCAGATGGTAAAACCTATGCACAAGACGAGCTACCAGAAGGGACGGAATCGCAGGGAAGCGATCCAATTTCCTACGATAGTGAATTTCTTGCCGATCTTATCCATATCAAAGAAACCTACAA
>CAZBDM010000710.1:0-2262 GCA_964490675.1 uncultured Oligoflexales bacterium | reverse complement strand
GGCGGAGATAATCCCTAGTAGGCCTATCTGGGCTTTATCACCTTTGCTTCGTTTGGAATTTTCATCAGCAATTTTAGGAAAATTTTTAATTTCGGCAGAAGACAGTGCTTTAAAGTCTTTCCTGAAGAACTTAAGCGGATGGCCACTGACAAAGGCGCCAAGAAGCTTTTTTTCTTGGTAGAGATCATCAAAGTCCCAAGGGGACTTCAATTGTTCTTGAAGCAGTGCATGCCATGGAGCGCCGGTATCATCACCGGAGGATTGTTCGCTGTCGACAATCTCGAATAGTGACCTTTGGCCTGTTGATTTGGCTTCGTGGGAGCGTTGGTTATATTCGACAATGTCTCGTATCATTGCGAAAAGCTGTTTGCGATTAAGGTGAAAACAGTCAAAAGCTCCGACTTGGGTGAGCAATTCGAGGTTCTTTTTACCAATTTTTGCAAGATTAATTCGGTGTGATAATTCACTTAGATCTTTAAAGGGACCGTTATTTCGGCGCTCCTCAATGAGAGGCTTTAAAACCGCTTCGCCAACTCCTTTGATTGCTGCTAATCCAAAATTGATTTCAGCTTTTTTCGGTACGGTAAACTCCAAGTCGCTTTTGTTAATATTGGGGGGATTGATGGTAAATCCCATAAGACGGCAATCTTCAATATAGCGGACAATCTTTGAAGTGTTATCGAGGTCGCAAGTCATAATCGCGGCCATAAACTCTTCAGGGAAGTGGGTTTTCAAATAGGCCGTTTGGTAACTGACGAGACCGTAGGCTGCTGAGTGGCTTTTATTGAAACCATATTTGGCAAATTCAGCCATCGTATCAAAGATTTCTTCGGCAAGCTTCTCATCGATATTGTTCTCAATTGATCCCGAGATAAATCGTGTCTTTTGCTTGGCCATTTCTTCAGCGATCTTCTTACCCATTGCTCGTCTCAAAAGATCCGCTTCACCAAGGCTGTACTTGGCAAGAACGGCAGCAATTTTTTGGACTTGTTCTTGGTAAAGGATCATTCCGTAGGTGTCTTTTAGGATTGGTTCGAGGAGAGGGTGAGGATAAGAAATTTCCTGGCGTCCATGCTTGCGCTCGACAAAGTCATCAACCATGCCTGATCCAAGTGGACCCGGTCGGAATAGGGCAACGAGAGCGATAATATCTTCGAAGCAGCTCGGTTGTAGTTTTTTGACGAGCTGCGTCATACCGCTACTCTCAAGCTGGAAGATACCGCAAGTATTACCTTTTGAGATGTTTTTGAAAACTTTGTCATCGTCGAAAGGAATCGTTTCAATCTGAAACTCGGGGGCCTTTTCTTGTCTGACGTATTCAACAGCTTTCTTGATCACGGTAAGAGTTTTAAGGCCGAGGAAGTCGAACTTTACAAGACCGACCTTTTCGGCCTTTTTCATTTCGTATTGTGTGATTAATGTCTCACCGTCAGTCGTATAGACGGGAACGTAATTGGTCATCGGGCCATCGGAAATAACAATACCAGCGGCGTGGACCGATGTATGACTGGTCAGACCTTCGAGCTTGAAAGCGTACTCCATCATTTCGTTGATGGTATCGTCGTTCTCCATTTCCTGTTTGAGGCGTGGTTCTTCTTCAAGCGCCTCTTTTAAGGTGATATTGAGAACGTCAGGGAAAAGTTTAGTGAAGCGATCAACGCGGTTATAGCCAATGTTTAGGGCACGACCAACACTTTTAACAGCACCCTTTGCCATCATCTTTCCAAAGGTCGTGATCTGTGCAACGTTTTCTTTGCCGTACTTTTCTGTCACATACTGGATGACCTCATCACGACGCCATTGACAAAAATCGACATCAAAGTCAGGCATAGATACGCGCTCGGGATTAAGGAAGCGTTCAAAAATTAAGTTATAGGGAATGGGATCAAGGTCAGTGATACGAAGGGCATAAGCGACTAAAGAGCCTGCGCCCGATCCACGTCCAGGTCCTACAGGTATATCGTGCTGTTTCGCCCAGTTGATAAAGTCTTGAACGATAAGGAAATAGCCGGGAAAACCCATTTGGTTGATCACACCGAGTTCGTATTCGAGTCTTTGCTTATATTCCTTCTTTTTTTCATCATTAAGACTTGGTCCGTAAATCTTTTCAAGGCTTTTAAAACGTTCCTCGAGACCTTCGTAAGAGAGGCGCTTAAGAGACTCTTCAGAAGTTTCACCGGTTCCCAAATCGAACTTTGGTAGATAAAAGACATCCATTTCAATTTCGAGATGGGAGCATTGTTCAGCGATTTTCATTGTATT
>CAZBDM010000709.1:0-2279 GCA_964490675.1 uncultured Oligoflexales bacterium | reverse complement strand
TTAAATCGCCATAAGCTTGAGCGCTATTGACGACAGAAAGTGTACTGACATATTGATCAAGACTGACTTGATCAAGACTCGCTTTGTAGCGTGCTTCCGCCTGATCATAGCTTTCTCCAGGCAAGCGCTTTTGGCTGAGAGGACTTGATGAAGACTGAGGCTCTACTTCCTTATCGCACGCACTAAGCAGGTTGATGATTATGATTATTGTGATTGATTGATGTAGCATAAATCCACCGTTTTATGATCCCAGAACCTTTTCGGTACAAAAGCTGATTTCCTTTGTCATTTAATTTAATCCTTAAAGGCCCAAGAATGTAAAGCCATAAAGGCTTTTGTCGTCCTGGCTTTTTAAAAATGAGGTGGCTGAAAATGCAAGGCTGATTTAACTGTCATTTCAAATTCTTGTATGAAAAGCTTTATTTTCAGGGAACAGAGCCGATCTTACCTAAAGGAATGTCTACACACAGTTTTGTTTTAACGCGATCCACGATGGAGAGTCGTAGTGTCAAGGAAGTATGTCATTCTGGTTTTTCTGTGCCTTGTAGGAGTCTTATTGATCGATTTCTACGCTGATCGATTATCAGATGACCAACGTTTCTCGAAAACCTTTCATGCACGGCCGCTAGACACAATTCCCAAAACAAAAACAAATAACCATACTTCGGAAATTAAGGTTGATGAGGGCGAACATTTAAATCCTTCTGAAAGACATGTTTCTGAAAAGCCGATCGTAAAAGAACAAGATGCGAGACTGTCAAAGAGTTCTTTTGTCGACGAAGAGTCCCAGCTCAATGGATACTCACTTAGTGAGTCGCCAAACTTAGTCAATCGTAATCATCCAACCTATCGCAAGATGGTCAATATGCCTTCTCTTGAGCTGAAAGAACGTTGGGATATAAGCACAACGATACTGAGCAGACGACGCCGGATTTTTGTCAAGGGCGCTACATTCCCCCATCTTATCATCAAAGAAATTGTTAAAAAAACGGCTAAAAATACTGCTCAAGTGACCAGTCGTAGATTAGTGGTGGCTGATCATTTGGTCGTTAAGTTTATCGAAACCGTCGATGAGCGACAAGTAACAACATTTGCTGACAAGTATCAATTACCTATTCGCAGAAAACTCCTTGCTGAGGGTTACTACAACCTGGAAATTAAAGATGTGACATTAAAAAAACGCGATGAAATCATGCAGCAGCTAGCCCAAAATGAACTTGTCGAAGTGGTTCACGATGACTCTTTGGTCTTTTCCAGCGTGACCCCTAATGATCCGATGCTTAACAACCAGTGGCATATCATTAACCCCAATAATAATCTCGATCTTAAAGTGAGAGACATGTGGGATCAAAATACCGACTGTTCTGGCTTAATGGTAGCTGTTATAGATACTGGCATTGATCTAGATCATCCTGATTTAGAGGCAAATCTTGCTCCAGCCGGTCTGCACCGTTCCTTTGTAAATGGTGAAACGACAGGAAACGATCTAAATGGCCATGGGACTCACGTCGCCGGGATAGTCGCGGCAGAAGGTAACAATGCAGTGGGAGTCACAGGACTTTGTTGGAGAGCACAACTTGTCGCCATTAAAGTCCTCGGCGCAGATGGGTCAGGTAGCGAAACTGGTGTGGCAGATGGTTTCATCTATGCGACAGAAACAAATGGGATTCAGATTATCAATGCGTCGCTAGGTGGTCCGAGTGACATCGCGATCCTAAGAAATGCTGTTGCAGGCATTGGAAACGCCGGAAAAATTTTGGCGGTTGCAGCGGGCAACGAAAACAATAATATAGATGTCGAACCTTCCTATCCAGCTGCCTATCCCGGAGATCATCTGTTGCGTGTCGCTGCTATTGACGTCAATCATAATATGGCAAACTTTTCAAACTATGGTCAAACTGTCAATATTGCTGCACCAGGAGTGAATATTCTCGCTACCTGGAATGGTGGGCAATGTCCTACAGATGGCCAAGATCGGCTGTATTGCTCTATCAGCGGCACTTCGATGGCCTCACCGTTTGTTGCCGGCTTACTTGCACAGTATTGGGCGCAGTATCCAAGTGCCACTTACGACTCGGTGATTAAAGCAGTGGTAGAACTGTCTGAACAGGTCAACTTCGGTGGGAAAGCCATCAAAGATGATAAGCGGGTTGCTCCTTTGCCAGCTGTTAAAGACGCCGTTACACCTTCTGATAATCTTGCCAATCTTCTTGCTGACGTCGAATTTGTTAATGAGGGGACACAGATGCAGCTCTCTCTTGAAATCGAGCGCCGCGAAA
>CAZBDM010000708.1:0-2282 GCA_964490675.1 uncultured Oligoflexales bacterium | reverse complement strand
TTTTCATTGCATAGGTACCGTCATGACCACAGCATTCCATCACAGCCTTTGGCTTAACGCCTGGAATCTTACGTAAAAGGTCACGACCTTTAAATCCGATCGCCTGTGACCTTAAATGACAAGGAGCATGGTAGGCCAGCGGACCGTCTGGAGTTGATTTGAAATCGGTATTAAAGCGCTCTTCATTGCGGATCGACCAGAGGTACTCGCCAGGGTCGCGTATGGCTTCTGCGAGTTTTTTTGCGTCTTCACGATCTTTCTCGTCAAGAAGCTCAACATACTCACGGCGCATCATCATACCGCAGGTTGGGTTGACAACGAGAACTTTTGCGCCTTTTTCGACGTAGGGCATCAACACGTCTAAGTTATGACGAGCATTCTTTCTTAAGGTTTCAAGGTCGCCATGTTCCCATGCTGGCATACCGCAGCATTTTAGACCCTTGGCGCAGCTGCAGTCGACTTTGTTCTTCTCCATGACAAAGGTGACATCTTTACCGATGTCAGGCTCATTGTTTTCCACGTAGCAGGTTTGGAAGAGGACAGTCTCTGCGCCCGGTTCTTTAACCATATCGTTTTTTACCGCCCAGTCTGAAAATGTCTGGTTGGCAAAATCAGGTAGAAGCTTGTCGCGGTGAATACCGAGGAAGGTTTCCATAAACCATCTGTGGACGGAAACACGGTTCATCACGTTTGCCATGCCGAAGCTCATGCGAGCCATCTTACCGGACTTATCGGCGTCTGAGATGATTTTATTACGTAAAGAAGTGCCTTCTTTTTTATATTTAATAGCATTGTAGCGATGCACAAGCTTCGGAAAGTCGAGCTGATATTCGTGGTTATCGCGCGGTGTGTAGGGACACTGGACATCGCAAAGTTTGCATTGAAAGCATTGATCCATTACTTTGCCGATTTGTCCGTCGCTCAGTTTGTTGACATCGCCATCGACTTCCTCATCCAAGAACTTAAATAAAGATGGAAATGAATCGCAGTATTTGAAGCACATTCGACATCCATGACAGATCTCGAAAACACGTCGGATCTCTTTGTCGAGTTTGTCTTCTTGCCAATATACGGCCTCGGAGGGGTCGTAAGTTAAGCCATCAGTTGGTGAATAGGAAATAGGTTTGTCCGCACTCATAGATTACCTCGAAACTGCAGAGATTGAGAAGTAAGATGCCCCAGATCGGGCATCTTTTTAGAAAGAAACTTAGCTGATGCTGTCAAGCATTTGCTGGAAGCGTCCTGCGTGAGACTTTTCTGCCTTAGCAAGAGTTTCGAACCAATCAGCGATTTCAGAAAAGCCTTCGTCACGTGCTGTTTTCGCCATACCTGGGTACATGTCGGTGTACTCATGAGTTTCGCCGGCGATAGCTGCTTTCAGGTTTTCAGCTGTGTCGCCAATAGGAAGATCAGTAGCTGGGTCGCCGACAGTTTTTATGTAGTCGAGGTGACCATGAGCGTGACCTGTTTCGCCTTCCGCCGTTTCTCTGAAGTTGGAAGCAACTTCTGGGTAGCCTTCGACGTCAGCAATTTTTGCGAAATAGAGATAACGACGATTCGCTTGAGATTCGCCGGCGAATGCCGCTTTCAAATTGTCGTGGGTTTTTGAACCTTTCAATTCAGCCATGTTTACTCCTCCAATAAAAATTAAAGAGCCGTTCATAAAAACTACCTTTAGTCTTTACGTAAGCGACCCTTAATGAGCACTTCGCATTCTTCGATCTGAACAGCGTCTTCAAAGTTAAGCTTGAGATCGATTGTATTTTTGTCCACGTCGAAGAGTTCGCCCGTTTCCACATCTAAAAAATGAAAATGAGGTTTCGTATTGGCATCATATATTACTTTTTTGTCACATGAAAAGTTTAAATCTTTGATTAATCCCTTTTTTACAAAAAGGCTGAGGGTGTTGTAAACCGTTCCATGGGTGATTTTCGGTAGGCGGCGATTCATTTCGCTCTCAAGTTCGTCAGCTGTAAAGTGCCCGCCATGAGTCAAAATATAGTCATAGATAGCGATACGAGAAGCTGTCGCTTGGATGCTGTGATCTTTTAAAATCGTTTCCGCGTGCATTACTTGAAGGTCCTTGTTTGCCTACAACTAAGCATTTTAGAACAATTCTAAACTTAAAGTAAGTATAAAACCCAGCTGGTTTTTAAATCACAATCTGGCTGGAGAGTCACTTGCCTCGCCAGTCACAACGATCGTCCCTTTTGCCATCGAAAGCCTGTGACTTGGCGAGTTTTCTTGACGTCCTCCTCCAGCTGAAGCACTGACTTTTACCC
>CAZBDM010000707.1:0-2301 GCA_964490675.1 uncultured Oligoflexales bacterium | reverse complement strand
TGGATCAATCCTCTGTCTATGGGTGTGTTAGCGATGATGATCGTGCTATTTATTTATCTTCCAAATGGGTTAATCGTCGGTCACTCTCAATGGTTTCAAACCATTGGACTCTTGACACTTTCTGTCGGCCTATCTGAAACGAAACGTATGTCGCTTAACTTTGCCTTATCTCTTTTGGGAGTACTCCTCATTGTAAGCGGTTCTCTATGGGAGACAGTGGTGGGCTTTCAAAAAGGCCAATTGCCCGGACTGGCGTTCTCAATGTTTATTCTAAGTATGACTGTTTTGGTCTTCTTTACGAAAAATGCGCTGTCCGTTTTTGTAAGATTATTTTCAAACTCACAAGCTCGTGATAGTTAGTCTTTCTTGCTAGTTTTATGCAAATCTCTCTTTAAAATCATTAAGCTAAATTAAAGCCTAGCGTATTTCTTCCGAATTCTCCCTATGGCAGATCAGTCGATTCTACGAACAAGAGGAAAATCTGCAATGTCTAACAAAGAACGACTGCTAATAGTTGATGACGAGCCCGATCTAAGAGAAATCATAGCGGTTCATGCCGAGCATATTGGCTTTTCAACGGAACAAGCAGTTGATGGCAAACAGGCTTTGCAAAAAGCAAAAGAACAGCAGTTTGACGTTGTGATTTCTGATCTTATGATGCCAAATATGACTGGTTTGGAATTATTGAAGGCGATGCGCAGACAAAATATTAATATTCCATTCATCTTCTTGAGCGCCTACTCAAGCAACGATCTTACTCTCGACGCTTTAAAGAACGGTGCATTTGATTATATTCGCAAACCATTTGGTGAAGAAGAACTAAAACGTTTACTCAAAGAAGCGATGCGTATTTCAAAAGAATCTCAAGCCACAGAAGAACTCAACCAGAGGCTCAATCAAGTATCCCACAAACACTCTGTTGAGCCTTCTGAGCAGCTTCAAAAGCTTGAGAAGACTTTCAGAAAAATGAGGACTTTAAGTCATCCAGAAGAGTCTCAAGAACAGAACTTACTTGATTTTGATATCGACGTTGATCTTGATCTCCCGGAAGATGAGCAGCTCATCCAACTTTTCATATCTGAAGTCACTTCACAACTCATCGAAATTGAGAAAAGTCTTACCTCACTCGAGGAAAATGATAGTAAGGAATGGAAAATTGGATTTCTTTTTAGAACGATGCAATCAGTTCATGGTGCTGCTGAATCCTTGGACAATAAGCAACTGTCAAGAGTAACGGAAAGGTTCAAGGACCTTTATGCCCAACTCCGCATCGTCCCTCAGTATGCTAACAAGGAAAGACTGCAAATATTACTAAAAACTCATGCTAAACTTCGAAGTAGTCTTAATTTTCTCAAAGCCAATAAAAATAATAATCAACAATTTAATCAAATGACCGAAGAGATTATTAGTAATTTAGAGAGTTTCCTGATTCCTAAGGCCGGTTGATAAGCCTCGATGGAGAGAGTTATGACGGGTAATAAAAAACATACCATTCTCATCGTTGACGATGAATCTGAGATCAGAGAGATCCTGGGGATTCACGCCGCGGCGTTAGGCTTCGACTATATCGAAGCAACAGATGGTGAGAGAGCTCTTGAAATCATCAGAGATAGTCGCAAGGGCGAACAACCGAATATCGATGTCATTGTCTCCGACATCATGATGCCCCGAATGAGCGGCATGATTTTTCTTCGAATGCTTAGAGACGAAGGCTTTAATATTCCTTTTATCTTCATTACAGCTTACCCAAGTAAAGATACCACTCTCCAAGCTTTGAGGCTTGGTGCTTTTGATTTTATCGAAAAGCCATTCGAAGCGGATGAAATCAAAAAACTTCTTTCTGAAGCGATCCGCGTGAGTACTGAACAAAAGAAAATAAATGAAACTGGTGCTGTTGAAGAGAAAGAAGTCAACGATGCAGAATTACAGATCCTTAAAATGAGAGCGCTGCGATACAACAACAATGGAGAAACTGAGCAAGAGGGTCAAGTAGCTGGTGAGTCATCGAATAACGATTATGCACGGCTGCGGGAGTTACTCGTTGCTGAAGCACTCCCACAACTTGTTTTTTGTGAGGCTTCGGTTAAAAACCTCGTCGATCATGATGTCAGAGTCTGGGAACTTGGTTACCTTTTTCGTGTTATGCAAACACTAAGAACTTCCGGTGAAGCAATTGGCGCACATAAACTCGCTGAATTCGCCCGGGAAGCGGAAAATCTTTTTATGATTTTTCGGGTTAAGCCAAGCAATCTTCGAGATGATCACATCCTACTTTTGGAAAGAGCGATTCCTGCGCTGAGA
>CAZBDM010000706.1:0-2317 GCA_964490675.1 uncultured Oligoflexales bacterium | reverse complement strand
GTCCTGGCCAATGAGGTCGCTAAACCCTTTTACGATTCGCAAGATTTCGAGCCTGCCGGTCCGACGATGCGTCGCGGCATGGGTGAAGGAGCCGTAACCTTTTATCCACTGCTAAAATACCTTCAAAAGCCTAGCATGTAAGCACATCGCGAGACCCCTCGCCAAGACAAAAAACCTGCTGATTCCCGAATCTTCTTGACTTTTCGCCGCCCAACCAGTATCGAGAGAGACTCATCTTTTTGGCGAGGTAGCTCAGCTGGCTAGAGCGCCGGATTCATAACCCGGAGGTCGGGAGTTCAAGTCTCCCTCTCGCCACCACTAGAACTTCTTTCATTTCTTTAGCTTACCAACCTCACTACTCTCAGCAGTCAAGATTTAGTCAAAAAAGATCGGTGTAAGTATTGCTATTCAAACGACTCAGCTCTTTTGAAGATAGAAGTTCACCATTAATGTACTGATGCAAAATACTTTGGACTAAAGTTTGATAAGGAATCCCCAGGCGGTGAGCTTCTTCTTTGACCTTAGCGATTAAAGAGCCATCTAGTCGTAAACTAATCTGAACCTTGTTAGCTTGTCGATCTTGAGTATTCTTACGTTCTTTCATATTCTTCAGATCATACTCTTTCTTCATAAATACTTCTTTCATTCTTAGTTGCTTTTCTAGCACTGATTATTCGAATTCCGTCTCCCTCTCGTTCACAAAAAATGATCAATAGCACCCTCTGACTCGTGGAGTAACCAAGCTTTACAAACCTATCTTCGCTATCACTATTGTCATCATCAAAAATTCTCTTGCATGAGGATCTAACCAAACAGTTTGAGCTTCTTCAAAATACACGCCGTGTTTTTCAAAGTTTTTCTGATTCTTTTTATTATCCCACTCATACCGCATATCTCACGCCACCACACAACTTCATTGTATATACATTGTCATTATTGGTCAGCGACCTCGAGTCACTCGTTAATTCGGATCCACCCTACGAATTACAAAAAACCCCAGATTCAAATGACTGAAGATTTTCATCCAAGAAAGTTAGGTGCAGAGTTTTCTGATCGTTAAAAAAAGACACAACTGAAAAAGCGTAGTGATCCTTAGTGACAAACCTTGGGCTACAATCAAAATAAGGTCACCTTAGTGGTTGGTAGACCCAACGATCAAGTCCCTCTTTGGTACCCCTGTAGCGGTAAGGTCTTGGTGGATTATTCATGTTTGCTTGGGGAAAATAGTGAATTTCAAGCTCTGTTTCGTAGCGTCTCGTCTCACTTTCAATTGATTGTACGTCAATTTTCTCGACCAGTTTGAGTCTGATGTGGCAACGTTTTTCAGTCTTCGAGCTTTCTTTCTCGCTGCGCTTTTGGCGATTTATCTCTGAGAAGAATCCAATCCATGTACTGTTGCACCGTGTAATTTTGAATAACTTTTTTTGATAAATGATTTGATTTCATTTTTATCGCAAAAACCAAAGATACGATGCTTTTCGTCGACAATGATAAGCTCTTCCTCTGCAACAGCTGGTTCCTCATCCCCAGAATGACTTTCCAGTCCCAAAATTTTCATGAGTTCATCGTATTGGCTTTTGCTAAGATGTTCCGCATCTAAATATGCTCCTAAAAGATCAGGGATGGTTGATCCAGCGCATGAATCGAGATTCGGGTTTGATTCAATGAGAATCAAATAGATTCCTTTTAAGGTTGAAAAATAATCATGAATATTGATTCGTTCAAAATTTTTGAGATCTTGATATGACTGAATTTCCTCGAAGGAAAACTGGTAAGCGTAGGCATCCTCTCCGGGACAGTAGATTCCATCACCTCGACTTAGGCATTGTAAGTTTTCGTCAGACCCATTAATTTCCTGCAACATTCCATCTATATAGTCCTGAAATTGACTTAATTCAAGGGGAGGGTCAACACGCATTCTTCCTGCAAAAAAGAGAGTTGCATCACAAATCAGAGTGTTACCCTTACCGTCAGTACTGTCGATTTCTTTTCCGACTTGTTTTAATAGTAAAGTAAAGACGTCTTTGTTTATGTGCTGTAATGCAAGGCGTAACCAAGGCCAAGGTTCATCATTCAAATCAAGAAGATTTAAAAGTTCACCGGTAGGTCTGTCTGACACAACCCTAGAAGTCATCATAGAGTAAGCAAAATACCGATTGATTTTTCGTCTTAGCTGCGGAGCCAATGCTGATAATGTCTTTTCGACTTCCGCCGGCTGGGAAAAGATAAGGCTTTCAGAAAGTTCAATGGCAACTGTATCTATTGCTTCCTTCTGATCGAAGGGAATTCCTTGACTTTCCATATCTTTAAGCACCTC
>CAZBDM010000705.1:0-2328 GCA_964490675.1 uncultured Oligoflexales bacterium | reverse complement strand
GTACATGGGAATACCTTTGAGAGCTGGCAACTTGCTCAGACCAGCCGTTTCAAAATGACCGCGTTCTTGCCAACCCAGTAGTCCTGTGACCCAGTCTCCCACTTCATATTGCGGATCTTGTGACTCCACGACAGTGCCTAACCCTATACCACGCATAACTTCACCTTTTTGCATAGCCGGTAAATAGTTTTCACGCCCACTGGCCCAGATGCGATTGGTAGGATCGAGGCTCAGGTAATTAATTTCAACAGCAACTTGACCCTTCTTTAAAGGAGGAAGCTCTTCTGTATTAAAATCAAAGTGATCGTAGGAAATCTTACCTTGCGGAAAATCTTTAAGTCTAAAGACTTTATTTTGAATGCTCATAATTACAGCCTTTCTTGTCGAAATTTTTGGCTATTGTACCGATTATTTTTGTTTCTGCAAACGAGCAACAATAGATAAGGTAGCTATCTAAGCATGAGGCTTTTTTACGCAGTTTGTTTTTTATAGATCTGCTATCACCACAATGACGCTGCATGTTCACGCAGGAGTGTCATCTCCTTGCTGGCTAGACCTAGTAAGCGAAAATTTTCTCACGAATTTGCCAGAAGTACTTCTTCTTGCGAGCAATGACAAAGCTGGGAACGCGAAATCTATCACTACTGTTTATCGCTTCTTCAATACTGTTGACTTCGAGTTTTCTCTCCGGAGTCTTATTATGAACGCGACTAAAGTTATAATAAAACGCCTTTATTTGCGAAGGTGAGTCCATATAGAAATATTCTTTCAGGGCTTGAGCGTCGTAATCATAATAGACTATTTCTAAACGATCACGACCCTTCTTATCTTTTGACTTGACGAGTTGCATAGTATCCGGACGCATGACGTGCGCGTCTTTTAACTCCATCGCGTCTCTTAGTTTTTTATCATAATCGACAATGGTGACTTGGCAGGAATGGCACTTGCGAGCCGCAATATCATTTTCGGCTCCGCATTCTTCGCAGATTTTAAACCTGAATCTATAACCACAGGCTTGCACTTCCAAAGTTTGAGGATCCTCATGAGCACCTTTACACTTTCTTCCATAGTGCTCTTCGATATTGCCATAGGCATCGACCTTCCCCCAAAAAATATTATGAAAGCCACACTCTGGGCAGATGACCTCCACTTGTTGAGAGTCTTCTGATGGTTTTGATTCGCCAATTTCTGGATAAAAAAGGTTGTGGTCTTGTCCTGTATAATCAAGGATCAAGCAGTTTTCCTTATCGGGAGATAGCCTTAATCCGCGACCGACAATCTGCTGGTAAAGACTGACTGATTCCGTCGGCCGAAGAATTGCAATCAAATCGACATGCGGTGCATCAAAACCAGTGGTAAGAACCGAGACATTAACGAGAAACTTCAACTCTCTTTCTTTAAACCTTTTAATGATTCGATCGCGCTCAACTCCTGGAGTATCGCCCACAACCAGGGCTGACTTATGTTCAGGAAGTAGACTCAGTATTTCTTCTGCGTGTGCAACTGAAGATGTGAAGATCATCACTCCTTTTCTATCTTTGCTTGATTCCACGATATGTCCAACGATGCCTGGGGTGATGCGTTTCTGCTCCACTAAAAGTTTTTGTATTTCAGTAAGGTTGAATGCTCCCGTCGTGTTATTCTGACGCAATGATGAAAAATCATAGCAGGCAACCGGTGAGTCAATTTTTACCGGTAGAGTCAAAAAGTTATTTTTTATCATGTAGGAAAGAGGAAGTTCATAGATACACTTTTTGAAAAATCTCTTTTCGTTTGTTTTCAGTTCACCTCTAACATTGAATTCATAAATCCAACCTATCCCCATGCGATAAGGAGTGGCTGTCAAGCCTAGGATACACAGATCTCTGTTGTCTTTCTTCAGTCTGTTGATGACTTTTTGATATTGAGTATCCTTATCCAGTGAAATGCGATGACACTCATCTATGATAACGATTGAAAATTTCTGGAAGAATTGATCGCTTGCTCTCGCTACAGACTGAATACTTCCGAACGTGACTTTCCTTTGATTTTCTTTTCTTGAAAGACCGGCGGAAAAGATACCGGCCTTCTCACCAAATGACTCAAATTTTTTGTGGTTTTGTTCAACTAGCTCTTTGACGTGAGTCAGGACTAAAATAGAGCCTCTAGCAATTCGCGCTAATTCTGCAATAACCAGACTTTTTCCCGCCCCTGTCGGCAAAACGATGACGGCAGGCTCTTTTGACCTTCTGAAGTGTTCAATGGTAGCGTTAACAGATTCTTTTTGGTAAGACCGGAGTTGATACATGGTTGCCTTATTGAGAGTAAATTTCAGACCAATCGCATGAC
>CAZBDM010000704.1:0-2342 GCA_964490675.1 uncultured Oligoflexales bacterium | reverse complement strand
GTGGCCGCTGATTTGAGCAACTTTTTGCGAGCTGGAACATTAAAGAAAAGGTCTTTGACCATCACATGAGTACCAGGCACACCAACCCAAGACTGTTTTCCGCTGAATGCGTCGCCCGTAAAACTGAGTTTCACACCTTCCTCAAGATCATGTTTGCGACTGGTGATTTGAAACTGCGAAACCGAAGAAATCGATGCCAGAGCCTCGCCGCGAAACCCCATAGAGGACACCTCAAAAAGATCCCCGGCTCCAGCTATTTTGCTCGTCGCGTGCCGTTTTACAGCGAGCTCGATTTGATCGGGAGCGATGCCAAGACCATCATCGATCACCGAGATCCGACCTGTGCCGCCTTCTTCAAGTTCCACAACGATGTGTTGTGCAGCCGCGTCGAGGGCATTTTCTACCAACTCTTTCACAACACTAGCGGGTCGTTCGACGACTTCTCCCGCTGCGATCTTGTTAATCACGTCATCTGAGAGTAAATGTATGTCTGGCAATTTTGAATCTCACTATGTCATTGATGGACACGATCGTATGGATGCAAGTTATATCACCAGTGCCGCAAAAGCGGAACAGCTGCCGTCTTTTGAGCTCCCCGAGGTCGCCTTTATGGGGCGCTCGAATTGCGGAAAGTCTAGTCTTATTAATGCATTAGCAAATCGCAAAAACCTCGCTCGCGCAAGTTCGACGCCTGGTCGCACCCAGATGATCAACTTCTTTGACATCAACAAAAAAGTGATCTTTGCTGATTTACCAGGCTATGGTTTCAATGTGGCAAGAAATGAAGTGCGTAAACTTTGGGACATGTTGGTCAAAACCTATATTGATCGTCCCAACATCAAATACTTTTGCTTTCTCGTCGACGGACGACGCTGCTTCGAAGATTTTGAGTATCAGTTTATTTCAGACCTGCAAAAGAAGACTAACGTTATGTTGGTTCTGACCAAAATAGACAAAATGAAACGACCGGAGGTCAAGAAGGCAAAAGAGCGGTTCTCTAGGGAGCTCACCGAACGTAACATACCCGTCGCTGAAATCGTGACAATTTCTAGCCTCAAAAAACAAGGTATCAACGAACTGCGCTCGCAGCTCGTCGATGGCTAAGCGGCACTGGTTTAGTAACGATTTTCTTCTGGTTCAGAAGGTGCTTCCGGATCAGAAGGCTCTTCTGGATCGCAGGGCTCACTTGGATCTGATGGATGCCCTGGCTCTTCAGGGAAGTCGGGTCTTTTTGGAAAGAAACGAAGCACGACTTTCCAGACTTTTGTAGGTCCGTGAGTCGCTAGGGCCCATTGCACTTCATCTTGTTCGACATGCAGAGGAATATTAATTCTCACAGTTCTGAAACTCCAGTCGCTGTCACTTTCGTAAGCCTGCTGATAGCCTCTAAAGGATCTCCAATTCGAATGATCTTCCCCCATACGCACCTGTACCCAGCTCTTTCGAGGAGTCTTGACAAGGACAACAACATCTGCAAGGCGAAGATCTTCACCTTCAAAGCCTGGATGTTGAATCATAAGATCTTCTTTTAGATCGAAAACATGGTTTTCAAGATACTCAGATTTTTCGTAGTCTAAGGTCACTTCAACAGGTCGTGAATAAGCGATTGTCGCAGCAGAAGCGAAAAGGAAAAATAATCCCATCACCATGGTTAACTTCGAACGTAGAAACATAAAGAATCCTCCCTGAATGTTTTTGAGTTTGCAGATGCTTTTGCAAATCAAAGACCAGCTTTCCGGAAAGGCTGTCGCTCAAAGCTTCCAAAAACGGACTACATAAAATCCATGAAAGAAGATCAGCTTAAAAAAAAGACTTCGATTTATTTGGTTGATTCAATTGTTGTTTCATTTTGAAACGTAATAGGAAAGGCCCAGAAACCGGAAGCTTCACAAGACATCTCCTCGGAGGCATAAGAAAAACACAAAGGTCGGTTGGATGAATCAATCGATAGCAGCTTGTTTCTTCAGAACACGCTCGCAAACCCCCCAGAGCTTCGACTTTTGCTCCATGTTTCTCATAAGAGTCCCGAGACGATGCGCTAAAAGGCCGGCTAATTCGTTTGGATCGACATCGTCGTTAATAGCTTTGATGATGATCTGATCCATTTCGTCAGAGATACCTTTGAGTTTTGCAACGGTCTCTTCGAGGCGTCTGTTGGCTGGAAAATTTATAACTTTGCCCATAATGACCTCCTTTGACTATTAAAATCGGTCGTTTTGACTACCGGCTTTAATAACATTACAGCATAGTTGTAAGATTTTGTCATTTTTCAATGAGTTGCAGTTTTTGCCTACCTCAAGTTTCTACTTTTCTCAATCATTACAGCTCTAGGCTTTCGTGAA
>CAZBDM010000703.1:0-2368 GCA_964490675.1 uncultured Oligoflexales bacterium | reverse complement strand
AAATCAGGAAGATATTCTACACAACTAACGCCATCGAATCACTCAACAGCGTCATTCGCAAGGCCATCCGCAACCGGAAAATCTTTCCGAACGATAGGTCGGCCTTGAAAGTCGTGTATCTTGCGATTAAGAAGGCATCAGAGAGGTGGACAATGCCGCTTAGGAATTGGAAGCCTGCGATGAACCGATTTGCTATCGAGTACGGTGATCGGTTTGATCAGTAACTTGCAGTTACACAAAATTTCTTACAGGCTCTTAAAAAATGTCATACTTCTTAGAAGCTTCTCACCCCAAACAATTGATGATTGTTTATATGGATCACTAGTTTGGGGTTTTTCATGAAAAAAAATCTGCTTATTCTTCCAGCCTTGTTTTATATATCCAGTTTCTCTTTCTCACAGGAGGATCGTCATTCCGATCGACTGATGCAGTCAATCAATGCCCGCGAACCATGTTATTACCAAGGCCAGATATATTCACACGGCTCTCGGCTTTGTCAGTTTGGCGACCAATTCCGATGTGACAACGGGCATTGGGAGCCTTGGGGAGGAAGTTGTCTGGCTCCAGAAGAATTGTATTAATGTCTTAGGTCATAATTTAAAAATGCCCATCGAGCTCAATGGTCTTTGGGTTTGATGGGTTCGACAAAAAGTCCCTCTGTAAGACAATCGAAATCTTGACGAAACTGGAAGGCTTGCCTCGAAAAGCTTGTTTTCTAGAATATCAGTAGATTCCTGCAATCGTTACCGTCTCTAAAAGATTAGTCTGATCTCTTGTAATCATTTCAGTATGAGGTGATCTTTGTAGGTTTTGCAGTGCGGTATAATCGCACATGATGTTTGAGTTGTTTTTGAGAAAGTTAAAAATTTCTTAACTCAATTTTGAGTTTTACAAAACCGTTAGGACGTTAAATTTAATAATACAACATCAATAGATAACCCCTATGTCCAACATGAAAGGAAGTCATCACAAAATAGGTCCTCTAGGGCGGACATTAAATCATATCTGAACACCAGCCTAGAAACTGGTCTCCTATACGGTTTCGTTCAATGCGTGAAGACAATTGAGTCTTCACGCAACTATTTTTTTAGGTAAACGTCTTCTTGTTTTTCAGAATGACTTCGACGTCTTTTTCCCACATGGCTTTGGTAGTGTCGATATCCATCGGCTGATGAATAAGATAAAACATCAGAGGCCCATTGACCCGTGACTGTAACTCGATTGCCATGTTTAAGGCTTGCTGTGGTGTTAGAGATTTGTCTTTTGCGATGAGAAGAGATTTGACTCGCTCTTTTCCGACTTCGAGGATCTCGTCGAGAAGTTCTTGGGATTTTTTTGAATAAAGCGACAAAATCAGATTTTGAGACCAAAGGTTTAGGAAGTCGCGGTGGATGATGAAAAACTCCATTTGAGCTTTGCCGTATTCGACTAATCTATTTTCTGGCGGGCATTCGTTTAAGGCTTTAACGACATGCTGCTGGCCTTTGTGAATGGTGAACCTAACGAGAAGAAGAAAGAGATCCTCGATAGTGCCAAAGTAATAGACCAATAGTGTACGGTCGACTTTCAAGGCCTTTGAAAGACTCGAAAGGTTAAGGTTGGTGTAACCCTTTTTTACAAAGACAGGCATCGACCGTCTCAGGAGCTGAAGGATAGTTTTCTCACCCTTAGTGCCGAGGTCTTTTTTAATAAAGGGTATGATTTCGTTAAAAGAATGCGCCATATGTCCACCTGGCCCCTAATATAACAGGTTATTCAAATTGATCATCAAAAAATTATAGAATTCAAATAAATTCATCGGTCTTTTTGTTAAAAAACAAATTTATCATTGTTATATTATGCGTTTATCTATGTTTGTTTTGTTTTCATTGAATATATATTAGTATGCCTGGGTATTTATAAGGTTCTTTTTAGAATGATTAAAAAAGCAGTTCTTTTTCTCATACTTTTCCTGACACAGCTCAGTCCGATAAGCGCCAGCGAAAATCCTTGGCAAAAGTTCCGCCGGACCTTCTACGAGGTGGCACAGCAGGGGTCGACCTTTAGTAAACTGCTGACCGCATTGACGTTGTTTGATGCCGATCGACAGTTTCAAAGAAGACAAGCAATTGAGGCTGAGCAGCCTTTTGACGAGCTTCCTTTCGGTGAGGCGGAACAGCAGGTAAGAACATTCGTTATCGCTCAAATTCATCGTTTGGCAACCGCAAGGAATCTTTACAATCAGGTGAAAGATCACGATTTTATGACTCTCTCTTCTCTGGCAAGGTTGGTGGCTATCCTAGCACCGCGGGGAAATGGCGAGGAACGACCAAATAAAAATTTGGCTGCCTAGCAGAATCTGTGGGTAGTATTTTCGCAATGCGCCGTG
>CAZBDM010000702.1:0-2372 GCA_964490675.1 uncultured Oligoflexales bacterium | reverse complement strand
TGGTATCGCTCATGTCGGTTTTGGGAGTTTTCTCGTCTTTTTCGCCTATCTTTTTGGAATGCGATTAGTTTACTACAATCAAAGGATCGCTTTTCTAAAAGAGCAGGTCAAACAAGACAAATCGAGCAGCCAACCACCCCCGAGCGAAACATCAGAAGTCTCTTTGCGGCATGCTACGATTGGATATCTTGTCTGTGCAGCTATTATTATCGTCGCAGCCCCATATTTGTCATCGTCAGCAGGTACATTGTCAAAACTTTCTGGACTCGGGGATACCTTTATCGGTACAACGTTAGTTGCTCTTTCAACCTCTTTACCTGAACTCGTCACCACCTTTGCTGCCCTTCGCATGGGTTCGATCGATATTGCCGTGGGGAATATTTTTGGTAGTAACTCTTTTAATATGCTTCTTGTTAGCTTTGTCGATATGTCTTATGCCGGTAACCTCTTAAATAGTGTGTCTACAACTCACGCGATTACTTGTTTTGCTTCAATTTTGGTGTCTGCTGTAGCCGTAATGGGACAGTTATACCATGTTGAGAAAAGAATCGCTTTTATTGAGCCAGATGCTTTTCTCATTATTTCATTGGTTATTATGTCTTTAGGATTTGTCTATTATCTCGGATGAAGTTTCAACATAGAACTATTGTTTTAGATAAACATCCTTGACGGCAGTCGTCTTGGTTCCATCTTTTTTGGTAATCGTTAACTTCACCCTATTTACGAGAGTTTCATCGGTTTTACCTAGGGGTGTCAGCCCCCTAGTGGTCATGACCCATTTAGGAGGATTATCACTGACTTTTTTTGTTTCATTGATTTCAAAACGCTTGACGCTAGATCCGCTGGCTTCCAGAAGAACATTCGGTTGGTGAATACCGTCAGCGTGATTAAATGAATCTGTGAACTGGCGAATCTTTTCCGCTAATTGATCAGCGCTATTTACATTTGTGACTTGGTCTGCAGATCCTGTCAGTGAAGTTAAGTAAGTAAAAGGATCTTTAACTGGTGAGGCATCAAATTTATTAACTGCACCTTTTGCAGTTTGGAGATAAATCGCATAAATGCTACTAGACGTTTCTGTGAGAATTTTTTGAGCGGTTTCTTTTCCCCTGTCGGCGGGATAATTATCATAGTGACCAAGAGGTCTGGTAGGAAGTCCGTCAGATATCAGAAAAATAAGGTTTCTCGATGTTTTATCTTTAACGATTTTATAAGCCATATCAAAAGCTTGGTGGTAATTGGTATGACCCTTATGGCCACAGACCTGGTAATCATCGACATCTGTCATCTGCTTGATATTTAACTGCCTGACGATATCATAGCCGTTGGTGCTAAAACCAAAAATAGAAATTCTAACACGACCATATTGCGAAAAAACGGGATTGGAAACGAGCTCTTTCAAAGCTTTCATTCGCCCACAAGTTTTACCAACAGTCGGATCGTTTTCCACCATTGAGCCCGAGGAATCAAGAAGAAGAAAGACGTTAAGCTCAGTCTTCTCATCGTCGACTGTTATATCATCACAGATCTCAGCTTTGACTCTCAGTTCCGAAATTTCATTGGCGTTGAGCTCAACTCGCTCCGGTCCTTTGCCAAAGTCTTCACATTTGAAGTTTAAATAGCGTCCATCAGTGAGAGCTAAGTCCTGTGGCTGCTTCTTTTCAGCAAATTCAGTGCTCTTGCAAGACAAAAAGGCAGAGGCAGCGCTCAAGAGAAGAACGACAAGGATCAGTGTTTTCATAGGTTCAACCCTGAATTCGCGTTTACGGATCCATCAACGATGAAGGAGCCTCATGAAATCATGGGCTTGTTTTCGGAAATTCTCGCTAAAACTTAACGATATTATTCTTGCCGTCCCAGCATAACCAACTGTTTTTATTCAATATAATCGCACTTACTGAACATTTTGGAAATCGGCTAACAGATCTGCTATAGAGTAGATGATTTGTAAAGACCGTTGCCAGTGAGGACCAATAATGACCAAGCAGCTCCCATTCAATCATTACGAGATCATAAGTAAGCTGCTTGGCGGACCTCTTGATAAAGTTCGAGATAACCTACGATTTCTGCTGACTTCAATGTCTGAAGAAGAGCGCGTCGACTTTCACCTCAGCTGCAGTCAATTTCAAAGCAAACTTATTGAAGAACACACTGAACTTAAAATTAAAAACCTCTCTAGAGACTTACCAAATAGAAAACACCTCATCGATCGCCTTCGCCACTTGCAACCACAAATAGAAAGATGTGACTGGTTGGTTAATGAAACTCAAGAATTTTCGGATCACTCTCTTAGAGGATCAATTCACTTTTGCGAAAAGTTTCTTGAAAAGTTAGAATGACAAAATCCATTAACAAGTAGTAAGAGTCTTATG
>CAZBDM010000701.1:0-2391 GCA_964490675.1 uncultured Oligoflexales bacterium | reverse complement strand
AGGTAGAACGGACGCTCCTATGAGTCTTAAAAAAAGCTGTCTCTGGTCGCTTTTTGTTTTTTTGACAACAGCTGTTAGTGGCTGTGTGGTGGTCGATTATCTCGAGCATAAACTTGGTGTCAACCAGGGTGTACCTTTATCGCGCTTTGAGGCGACGGAAGGACGCTACTTTCCGCAGCTTATAGAGAACTTTTTCCCTAAGGTCATCGAGTTTTATAAAGACTATCCAACAAAGAGTCTCGCTAGAGAAGACGTCAGACTCATCCAGGTGAAAAAACTCACTGAAGGAAACCATCGTCACAACGAAGCAAATTTAAGCTGGTCTGCCGACGGGGTTTATCTCGGCTATGAGATCGTCACCGATAAAACCCGTGAAATCCTAGTTAAAGATCTCGCTGGAAACTATTCAAGAAGACTTTCGATGCAGCAGCGTCGCAAGGATAATTTCCTGCAGGGTCTTCTCAGAAGAAATCTCGTTTCGTTTAACGCTGGTCTTCGTTGGTCGCGAGATAGTACGCGTTACGCTTTTATGAGTAACGGTGGTACGGGTGAATATAATATTTATGTCGGAGCTGTTGGACGTAGTGATGAGATGATTGCTCAAAGCCCAACAAAAGATGGCTTTGCTACTTGGAATCCGAAGTATCATGAAATCGCCTTTGTCAGTAGCCGCAGTGGGCGAGGAGATATCTACGGAGTAAGTCTGATAGGCAACCGCCTTGTTAGGCTTTCCTCTAGTGAAGAGGCAGATCTTTTTCCAGAATGGTTTCCAGATGGGCACGGTATTGTCTACGCTAGTGGAGACGCTCTTAATCACGACCTCAAGGTTTTGCTTAGAGACTCAAATTCAAGACGTTGGAAAAAACCCTATAAGCTGACTAACTGGTCGCAAGATGATCTTAAGCCTTCCGTCTCTCCTGACGGGAAATACATCGCTTTTTACGCCAACTCAATGGAACCAGGTCCCGGAGGTCATATCCAGTGGAATCTCCATATCGTTCCCTTTATTCCTGGTAAATCATACGGGGCAAGTGAACTCAGAAACACGGTGGTCGCTAAGAATGTCGTTATTGACATAAACACAGGACCAGCTTGGACGCCAGATAGCCGCAAAATTATTTATATTGCGCAAGATCCTGAGAGATTTAATCCTATCTATTGTTACGATCTCTATTCAGGTAAGAGATATCACCTTAATACCAAGACCCGTATGAATCGTGATGTCATGATTTCAAAACTTGGCGTCATTAGTTTTAGGGCGCAGGTAGGGGTGTGGGATAGGGTCTTTTTGGCGCTGACAAACCAAGGCATGCAAATACAAGATGGTGGAGAAAAAGTTGGGAATATTCACTACACGGAATTGTAAGAGGTTAACGATGACTAAAGTGATGTTTTTTGTGGGAGCAATGACTCTTTTCAGTCAGCTGTCAGTGGCAAAAACAAAAAGTCATATGGTCTACGGGGAAACAGGTCGCTTAGATACCTTTGACCCCTATACGGTGCATGAGTCTTCCGGTCATAGATTGTCAGATATGCTGTTTGACAGTCTTGTTGAAATTGGCCCTGGGGGAAGCTACCAAGCATCTCTGGCAGAGTCCTGGCAGATCTCTCCTAACAGGATGTCGGTGACCTTTAAGTTAAGAAACGATGTTTTTTGGCATAGAACACCGGCGGGTCAGTCGCGAAAGTTTACCGCAAAAGACGTTATGACTACAGTCAGGCTTCTTAAAGAAGCGAAAAGTGAGATCCCTAACCGTGAGCGTTTTGAGCTTTTTTCTTCAACAGAGGTGATCGATGATTTTAATGTCAGAATCAACTTAAAGCGCTCGGTGATCGATCCACTGAGACATATGACCTTTAAAATCCTACCGGCTGCCTATCTTGGTTCTTCACCGAGTCTCAGAAGACAGAGTGATTTTTCAAAAGCTCCAGTAGGTACTGGGCCCTTTAAATTTGTTCAATCAAACCCGCAAGGTGAGGTGCTTCTCAGTGCTCATGATCAGTACTTTTCCGGGCGACCAGCGATTGAAAAGGTCGTCATGAAGTCTTATTCAGACCACCGTATTATGTCACAAGCCCTGATGTATGACTCTCTTGACCTTGTCACCTACGTCAGTCCGAGAGATCTTGTTGAGGTGGTCGGAGATCAAAACCTTAATATTCTTTCTTACGACGCTCTTTCCTTCTCGTTTATCGCTATGAACACAAGTCGCGGGGTTTTAAGAAATAAGCGTGTCAGACAAGCTCTTTCGTTCGCCATTAACCGCCAAGAAATGATCGACGCCTTCTTTTCTGGAAAAGGTCGCGTAATCTCTGGCCCTTTTCCGCCGACTTCATGGGCATATAATCTTGACGTCAAAGGCTTTAAATACGATCCGTCGCGCGCTAAAG
>CAZBDM010000700.1:0-2409 GCA_964490675.1 uncultured Oligoflexales bacterium | reverse complement strand
AACAAAGCCGCTTACCCGACGAGTATCTTATTTTTCTCAAGAAGCTTGAAAAGGCCGGTTATTCTATCGAGCCAGGAGAAACCTTAAGTCAGTTTCATCAGCGTCTTTCTAGTTACGGGATTAATAGAGATTTCGTTGAGGAAATGGATCGCTATATCAATCTTTATCTGTATGCTCCAAAGCAGCAGCGATGCACCCTTAATGAAACGGTGTTAAAGCAGTTAAAAGAGTTCAATCCTAAATCCTTATCTCCGCTCACTTAATTATTTTTTGGTAAATTCGTGGTCTTTTTAGTGGGTTGAATAACTGCATAAAATCGAGGTTTGTCTCGTCTTCAAGATCAAGTAGTATCGTCGCGGTTCCTCTATTGGAAGATTTAAACCATTGAAATCATCGAATAAAAATAACTGCAAACGACTCTTCTTGGTGATGCTGTTGAGCATCTCTTTTCCAGCTTTTGCAATGACCGAAAACAAACAACGGCAGCGAAAGCTTGCAGAGGCCGCAGAACTTTCCGGCTGCGAGGAACGCACACTCGCACAAGTCCACCAGTTCTCTCACATTTGGGATATAGCCGGACTGGCAGAACTTTATATGGGGACGAATTTGGGGAGTCTCTGGCCGGACTCTCATCTGGCAGTTTTTAGTGAGGTCGAACCGAGATCTGATGTTGAAATTTTCGATTTGCGCCCTATTGCGCATCAATCAGATCATCGACAAAAATCAACGACCAAGACATTTGATGCTTTACGCAGAGTGCTTGATTACCTTTATGAAAGTTATGCAAAACAAGGTCCAGCGCGCAGATCACTAAGCCTTTTGGCGCGAAAGCAGGATCGAGAAGATATGGGTCGAGTGATTCACTTTATGCTTTACGATCCAGTCATTACACTTGCAGGACTTATACGAGAAGCCGTTAGCCAAGGGACTTACCAGGTGCCAGAACTCCCTTATGGTCACATGCAGATTCTTCTTTCTCGTTCGCCTGAGGAAAAGCTACATGTAGAGGATCTTATAACGATCGATCGTTATCCAGGTGAGGTGATCGCAGATGGCGGTCGCTTTAGTTTTCCGCCTTTGCCAAAAGATCATCCAGCACGATCTGACGCGAGCTTTCAGAAATTTTCAAAGCAGGTCCTTTTTATTCGCATTCTGCAATGGTGTCTTTATGAGTATCCCGTGCAAAGACTTTTCGTGCAGCTAAACCGTGCTGTAGAGGTTATTTTCAAAAGATTGGGCTTTCCGATCGATCAGGTTAAACAACACATCATTGAAGAAACTTATCAGACTGACAATGGTCCTGAACTTGGAGAAGAGATCATTCTTGAAATGGACCGACAGACAATGGCATTTGTTGAAAACCGCCTGCTTGTTTTGAATTTAATTTTACAGCCTGAAAGAGCTGTATCGCTGTCTCATTCCCAAGAAGACTTCCATCTTAGACTTGGGTTCGGACATCGACAGATTCCATCTCTTTTGAATTTAGGTATCCTAGGCTTTTCTAATGACCAAAATCATTCAGCGTGGCCTCTCAGAAGAGATCGTCCCATACCTTCGGAAGTGGCAACTATGCGCGTGTTGCCGAGTAATTATCGACCGCAAGAAGTTACTGAAGAGCGCATAGGCTCTGGTGCTTTTTCGGCGAACTATTTGGCTTATCAGTTCCCTTTCGCTTACCGGAATCTCAGTCAGCTTCGTATCGACGAGATCTCTCGAAAGCCTCCTTTTTTCCTCCTCGAAAAAAGCCGGATCGGGAGAATTGAGCGCCTTGTTTTGGAGATACCTGATGGTGAATTGCAGGCTATTCTATCTTGGCTAAAGGTGTACTCTAAAGCCTGGCTTGACCGTCGACCTTAATGTCTGTCAGTAGTTTTTTAGTCATGCTAACAACCATCGGTTTAATCGGTGGGTGATTCGATTCAGTTATCGACGATAAAACGATACCGACCAAGCTGTCATGAAGCAACTTTGCTGTCTCTTGGCTTTTGTGCTCGACAAAGATCTTGTTGCGGATGCCGTCTTCAATGATTGTCATGAGTCGATTGACGGCTTGTTGTTTGATTTTACTGTTCAGTTGTAGGTAGTCCCTCTGGTAGGCAGCCAGGTAATGAAGCATAAAGTAGAGGCGGCCCGTCACATGGTCTTGCAGAAAGATCTCCACTGAAATTTCCATATAGCGAAGGATTTTTTGTTCTGGCCCAAGATTTATTGTTAGGGCTTCTTCTGTCATAACCCTTGCCTTTTCGAGAAACTCTCCAATAACGATCCGAAAAATATTACTGCGATTTTTAAAGTACTTCACCACCAGTGGTTGGCTGACCCCACAGTGATCGGCAATCGCCTGGAAGGTCGTACCGGCTTCTCCGCGTTCGGCTAAGCAGTGTGCGGCAGATGCTATGATTTTGGCGT
>CAZBDM010000699.1:1083-2430 GCA_964490675.1 uncultured Oligoflexales bacterium | reverse complement strand
AGACTATTAACCCGCCCTTCCCAATAAAGCGACCGCTCGAGGTTATAGCGGCATTGGCTGTAAATACACTCAATGGAGTTTTCGCTTATATTACCGATCTCATCGAGAAACAAGACTTCCGATTCGTCCTCATCAAGAGATGAGGCCAGAAGGTTGAGGTCCGCCAAAGGTGGTTTCTTTGATTGACTTTCAAACCCGGAAAAAACCTCAGCTTTAACCTGTCTATAGAGATCAAGAATTTGTAGATTAAGCGGCTTTTCTTGCATATTTGGCACTTCCGGATCTTTGAGAGGAGAAATCTTACAAACGCCACGATTTACCAACCGCATCAGAGACTCATAGGAATGGATTTGATTTAACTTCGATGCTTCGACAAAGTCTTTAACTTTTTCGTTGTCTTTGATCAGTGACAAAACGTCATTAAAGAAAGTACCTTCCTTACGGAGGACTTCTAACTTGTTATTCTGGACAAATGAAATCTCACTTTCAGGACGCAATTTTGACACAAAATCTCGGTACATGTTTCCGTAGCCAAAGGAGGATTCAATAAAATCTTTCGTACCTTTCTCCATAACCACTTCCGTCGGTGACGGCGGCGACTGAATATCAATTTCAAAATAAACGTAATCAGTCATGAAAATGGAACGGATAATATCCCTCACCTGCAATTTTAGAAACTGCCAAAGATCGATGTTGGTAAAGATGCCGCGCTCAAGAAGCACTTGGCCAAACTTTTTCTCGCGATTGACCTCAGCGGAGCAAGCAGTCAATTCATCAAGGGTGATACGTCCATGTCTGTAAATAACCTCGCCAAGGCGATCGTCCATATTATCAGTGGCGGCGAAAACAATCTGTCCGTTGCAAAAATAGACTTTTTTTAAGCCAAATCCTGTGCTGACAGATACCAGGCAAGAAGATTTTCGGTAATGCATTCCTAAGAGAAAATCAGCGAAGACCTCAACAGGACACCAAGCGTTACCGTCATGACCGGTCTCTGCGACTTCATCAGGTGAGCCGGTTCCATAGACGAGAATACGCCCTGGCCCAAAATCTTTCGCCCTCCAATAATCGTGCTGCATAATCTGCTCTGAGAGCTCTGCACCTGAAAGAACCATTTTGCCTTCGCTTAAATGTGCCATGACTTCAATTACCGACATGATTAACCCTTTAATCTTTTTGGATCGATATTATATGCCCTTAATTTCCGATGAAGATTGCTTCTTTCTACACCGATGGCTTCAGCGGTTTTTGAAACATTCCAACCGTTTTCAGCAAGCCGATCGAGTATAAAAGATTTTTCAAATTCGTAACGCGCTTCTTTGAGGGTTAAGCCCTTCATGGATTCAA
>CAZBDM010000699.1:0-1073 GCA_964490675.1 uncultured Oligoflexales bacterium | reverse complement strand
GAATCGTCTCTTCTTTTTCGTGTTTATTTTTTTGTTGTCGCACATTTTCTGGTAAGTCTTCTACGTTAATCCACTCACCGGTAACAAGTATTGAAAGTCTTTCAAGAACATTCCTCAACTCTCTGACATTGCCTGGCCAAGAGTAGGCGCTTAAGATCTGCATGGCTTCGGGGGTGATTTGTTTGACTTCCTCATTGAGCTCCTTAGCCATTTGGCCAAGAAAATACTCGGCCAGAGGGGCAATGTCTTCGTTGCGATGACGAAGCGGCTTAATCTCGATCGGTATGACATTTAAACGGTAAAAGAGATCCTCACGAAAGTTACCTTTTGCGATTTCTTCTTGAAGATTCTTATTTGTTGCCGCGATCACCCTTACATCCACCGATATGGTCTCATCGTCACCCAACCTTTCAAAAGACTGCTCCTGCAGAATCCTTAAAATTTTTGCTTGTGTCTTGAGTGACATATCACCAATTTCGTCGAGAAAAAGCGTACCGTGATTAGCCAGCTCAAACTTACCTCTTTTCATTGCCACAGCGTTGGTAAAAGCACCTTTAGCGTGACCAAAAAGCTCACTCTCGATCAGCTCTTCGGGAATAGCAGCACAGTTAACCGCAACGAAGGGTTTTTCCGCCCTGGCACTGAGCTGATAAACATTTCTCGCAACAACTTCTTTACCGACACCATTTTCACCTGTGATCAAAACCCAGCTATTTCTGGGTGCAATCATTTCTATTTGACGCTTTGTCGTCTTCATAGCCTCTGAATCACCGATGAGCTGAAACTCTTTTCCAACGAGACTTGTCGTACCGTCGTCGTGTTTATTTTTTTCGCTCACATGATCAAGGATCGGCAGGATCTTCTCTAGCGAAAGAGGTTTCTCTAAAAAGTCAAACGCTCCTAATTTCGTCGCCCTGACAGCAGTGTCAATCGTTCCGTGACCACTCATAATGACAATCGGAATGTCGTCACGATGATTTTTCATTCGCTGCAAAGTTTCTATTCCATCAATGCCTTTCATCCAAACATCAAGCAAGACAAGATCAAAAGACTGTTTCTGGTAAATATCTAAT
>CAZBDM010000698.1:0-2432 GCA_964490675.1 uncultured Oligoflexales bacterium | reverse complement strand
TTGATCTTTGCGAGCCGCGAACCAGAGATGTCTGGTCTGAGAGAACTGGCTTCTTATCTCGAGTATGGAGCCAGTCCACGTGCCTCGATTTTTCTTGAGAGGGTCGCACGCGTCAACGCCATGCTTGAGGGGCGTAGCTTCGTCACCCCGCAAGACATTAAGGATTGTGGTCACGACGTTTTGAGACATCGCATAAAAGTGAGCTACGAGGCTGAAGCTGAAGACATCACATCAGATCAAGTGATCTCGAGGATTTTTGAACAGGTGGATGTTCCCTAATCATGCTTTCAGCAGAACTTCTCAAACAGATTAAAAGCTTGCAGCTATGGGCAGGTCACCTTGCCAACAACACTCTTGTTGGCGAGTATTCGTCTGCATTCAAAGGTGTTGGCATGGAGTTTGACGAAGTCAGAGAATACATTCCCGGTGACGACATCCGTAGTATCGACTGGAACGTTACGGCTCGTATGAATCAGCCTTTTATAAAAGTGTTTCGCGAAGAGCGAGAGATGACTTTGATGCTTATGGTCGATGTCAGTGCTTCGCAGCGATTCGGTAGTCACGAGCGTTTCAAGCATGAGCTGTCGACAGAGCTCGCAGCAGTTCTGGCTTTTTTGGCGATTAAAAATAATGACAAAGTCGGACTTATCGTCTTTTCAGACCATGTGGAGCACTTTATTCCACCGAAAAAAGGTCGAGCTCACGTCTGGCAGATCATTCGTAGCGTTCTGACCCACCAAGGAAAAGGCCGCAAAACAGACCTTGCGGAAGCCGTGCAAGCGTTTTTGCGCCTTCAGAAAAAACGCAGCCAGTGTTTTCTTATCTCAGACTTTCGTATGGAGGGCTTTGATAAGAGCCTGCGCTATTTAGCAAAAAAACATGAATTGATCTGCGTAGCGACTTCCGATCAGAGAGAAATCCTGCTGAGTGATAGTGGTCTTGTCAGGCTCGTTGATGCCGAAACCGGCGAATCTATGATTGTTGATTCAAGTGACCGGAGGTTTCGCGAGCGCTTAAAAAACATCGAAAGAGAGCGCCTTGATCAGTTAAAATCCTTCATGCTCCGCAACAAAATCGATTTTTTTGAGGTCACTACCGAAGAAAATGTCGTTGATCCTTTGATGCGATATTTGCGGGGAAGGGAGAGACGTCTAAAAAAATGAACCTGCCCGGCGCCAATCAGATAGACCAGCTGCCTCACGATATCTACGATCTTGAAGCATACAAAGCGTCATTACCTCTTTGGGTCTGGGTACTCATCGTCAGCCTTGTTCTTTTAGCTGCTGCTTTGATTTACTGGTTAAAGAAGCGCTCTAAAAACACTTCTAAACAGCAACCTGAAAGTCATCCATTAGACGAAGTTAAGGCTGAAATTGGCGCGCTTGTGCCTCCCCAAGAGTTTTCAGGAAAGAACCAAGCGGAATACTATTTCCGTCTAAGTATGGCGTTTCGGCGGTTTATTGAGTTGCGCTTTTCAAATGTTTCAGCGACCGATTTGACCACAAATGAGCTCGAGCCCATGCTTATCGATAGAACGACCGTTTCACGAGATCGCGCTGGCGAGATGATGGCGTTTTTCAGGCGTGCTGACCTGATTAAATTTGCCGACCAAGAGAGCGATAGAGAGGAGGCAAAGCATTTCCACAGTTTAGTCAAAAATTGGGTCGAGCAACTGATGCCGCAAGAATTGCAGAACAGTTATGAAGGCGGCAATGTCGAAAAAATGCTCAAGGATAACCCCCTGATCACAGAAGCGAGGGGGAAGTTGACATGAACTTTAGTTTTTCTGAGCCTTATTGGCTACTCTTGCTCCTGTTTGTCGTGCCGATCATTTGGCAATATCGTCGGCGCGATACTTTGCCGACGATTACTTATCCTTCGCTGGCCTCAGTAAAAAAAATCTCGCGCCAAACATGGCTGCCTCTTCGCCATCTGCTGATTTTCTTACGACTGGCAGCAGTGGTGCTGATCGTTATCGGACTAGCGCGTCCCCAAAAAGGTCAGGGCGAATCAAAAAGAAAAACCGAGGGGCTCGATATCATGCTGGTCATTGATACCTCGGGGAGTATGCGTGCTCTTGACTTCGAAGTGAATAGCCGGCGTAAGGATCGACTTGAGGTGGTGAAAACAGTCCTTTCTGACTTTATCTCCAAAAGAACTGACGATCGCATTGGCATGGTTGTTTTTGGGACCTATGCCTTTCCACAAGCGCCTCTAACGCTCGATCACGATGTTCTGGCTAAGTTTTTAGAAAGCACACGTATCGGTATGGTCGGTGAGGACACGGCTATCGGAGATGCGATTGGAACGGCAAGCAATCGACTGAAAGATCTTAAAGCAAAGAGCAAAGTCATCATTCTTCTCACCGATGGGGCTAGTACAGCCGGCAGTATTCCTCCCATGGATGCGGCAGAAGCTGCAGCTGTCTTTGG
>CAZBDM010000697.1:664-2437 GCA_964490675.1 uncultured Oligoflexales bacterium | reverse complement strand
ATTGTTGATTTTTAAAAGGATCAGATCATCTTTAAAGCAGGTGGTCTGATCTTTTTTTGGGGGTTGTGCGAAGCTAGTGGTCAACTCAGCCTTAGCCGGTATTACGCAAGCCACTAGCGATGGCATTGACCGTTACAAGCAGCATTTCAAGAGTTTTCTCGTCTCTTTGTTGCACTTCAGGAACCTTGCGCCATTGCCGAATCTGTTGGATCTGCATTTTATGAAGTAGCGGAAGCCCACTGTGTCTAAGGGCAATGGTTTTAGAAACGTGCGGACGACGTTCTTCTATGCTGCCGCCAAAAATTTCTGAGAGTAAAGCACGGGTTTTGTGAAACTCTTCAAGAATAGGTTTCATAAAGGTCTGCCGCAACGTTTCATCTTCGACAAGCGTAGCGTAGTCTTTCATAATTTCTTCGTTAGCAGAATAAATGGTGATTTCGACGTTGTGAAGGACATAGCTGAGAAGCTTATAGTCCCCGTGGGTCTGTTTAAGTTTAGCAAAAAGCTCGGGGTGATCCTCTTTCAATGAATGTAGGGCTGAACCCACGCCGTACCAACTAGGTAGGTAAAAGCGTGCTTGGTTCCAACCAAAGACCCAAGGGATAGCACGTAGGTCATCAAGGGTTTTTTTGCCGGTGCGTTTGGAGGGACGGCTCCCGATGCGGCATTGCTCGATCACATCAATGGGTGTTGCGGTTTGGAAAAACTCGACAAACCGTGGTGCGGTGATCAATTGACGGTAAGTTTCAAAGCTTTTCTGCGAGAGCGTACTCATGATTTGTTGAAATTCGCTACTACTATCACCGTCTTCTTTCTTCTCGAGAGATTTTTCTGTGAGACTCGCCATAAGAAGTTCGACATTGTAGACAGCCGTTGCAAAGTTGGCGTATTTCTGGGCGATCGTTTCGCCTTGATCGGTCATTCGGAAGGTACCGGTGAAAGTGCCTTTTGGCAGTGCTTGCAGGAAGCGGTGAATGGGACCAGCCCCACGACTTACGGTTCCACCTCTACCGTGGAAAAAGCAGAGGTCGACGTCGAATCGTCGTGCTACCTCATCCATTTCTTTCTGGGCCAGGTAAAGGTTCCACTGACTTGACATAATGCCACCGTCTTTACAGCTATCACTGTAGCCAACCATGATCTGTTGGGTAGGCTTGTCATAGCCCCGTATGTCTTTTTGGTAGGCGAGGCTTGCTTTTGTGACGGGATGGGAAAGGAACTGTTCGAGGATTTCTCCAGAGTTCTTTAAGTCTTCAACGGTTTCAAAGAGAGGGACGATGTTAAGAGGACAGACCAGTTGTCCATCGATCCACTTAAGGATTCCCGCTTCCCTTGCAAGTAGGTAAACGGTAAATAAGTCACCAGAAGTGTGAGTCATACTGACAATGAGTGAGCCGATGCCTTCTTCGCCATAGTTTTGGATATATTCATTAAGGACGTGGTAACAAGAGAGCACATCGTTTGTTTTACCTTCATGTTCCATTCCAGGAATGGTCAGTGGTCTGGTCGTTTGAAGCTCTTTTTCAATGAGCTTCGCCTTTTCTTCTGGTTTCCAGGAAGGGTAGTCTTTAGCATTTGGGACACCTGCGATTTCTAAAAGTCCGCTCAGTGCAATATCGTGAAAATGACTGTTCTGTCTGACATCGAGGTGGGCGGTATGGAAACCAAAGGTTTGTAAGGTTCTGACGGCTAGTTTAAGCTCGTTTTGAATGAGAAGATCAGCACCGATTTCTTTGAGGGCTTTATAAACGACCCGCAAGTCTTTTAAAACCT
>CAZBDM010000697.1:0-654 GCA_964490675.1 uncultured Oligoflexales bacterium | reverse complement strand
TTAAAACCTCCGAGGGTCTTAGATAGCGGTACTCGTGGTCTTGCAGTCGGGTGGCGTGATTTCTAACGACTTCGATAGGAAGGCGATGGATAACAATATTGAGGAACACCCGCCAAGGTTCATTGGGGTTTCTGTGACTGGCTAATTCGTAAACCTCGGGCATTCGTTTCTTGTAAGTCTCGAGGCTTTCTGCAAGTATCTTTGGTAATTTTTGTAAATGATCGGATAAACTTAACTTTTGGAGAAGATTGACAAGCTTATGCCTCAAGACAATCAGTGCATTCAGTCTCAAATCTTTTAAGACACTGGCCGTAATCTCAGCTGTCACAAATGGGTGTCCGTCGCGATCACCACCGACCCAGGTTCCAAAGCGCAGAGTCGGATATTCGTTGTCTATGAATAGCGGTAGTTCACCAAAGCCAAGTTCTTTCCAGCTTGATTCGAAGCGGTTGTCAAGCCAGGGCAAGATTTCCGGAAAGACATTTTTTAAATAATGGAGAATGTTTCTCACTTCAGACGGGACGTCTGGTTTTTCAAGATAGATTTCACCGGTGCGCCAAAGGCGTTCTAAGTTAGCTTTGATGCTGTCTTTGATCCAGTTTTGTTCGAAAGGAGTCCAGATTGGGTTTTCTTTCTTAACGAGCTGCAAGTAAA
>CAZBDM010000696.1:1218-2443 GCA_964490675.1 uncultured Oligoflexales bacterium | reverse complement strand
GCAAAATAAGCACGGACACCTATGGTCACAAGTGTGAATAGAATATTGACGATACCCATCGTTTAATCAGCCTCCTGAGGAACAAATGACTTTTTATAACTTTTTCCTGATTCTAAGCCTTTTCGCCGAACGAGCTGTGCTCTTTCAAACGACTGAAGGCTCTGCCTTGCTTTAAAAAGCATCAAATGAGCTTCTCTCCGGATTTTAGCATCGAGAGCTGCGTGACGTATATCGACAAGTTCCTCGATATGCTTCTCATAACGTCTGTCTACAAGTGCAAGACGCAAAGCTTTGCTATATCCGAAGCGCGATTTCAAATCTCGATGGATGTCTCTAAGACGCTCAGGGAGAAGATGTCTGAGCCGTCGGGCGATTTGATTCGCCTCGATAGACTTCCTCCCTAAATGAGCGATAAGATTGGACAACCTTTCATCAGCGTGAACCATTACCGCACGACCCTTCGCAGGTAGTTATCAAGCAAGGCCCGGTCTTCTTGCTCGACATCAGAACCCCGGACTTCGTTTAAGATATCTTCCCTGTAGCGTTTGTCCACCTGATATTCGTGACGAATCTCAACGTCACCACCAACAACCGACTGGCCGTAATAATTATCGCCAGTCACTCGCCTTCTGCGACCGCGTTGGCGCTGTCTTCTTTGTGAGCGACGCGTATCCTTCTCTGTCTGCCTCAGTAGCCTTCCAGCGATATCAGAATAACTTTCCGCTTGTTCAAAATTATTTTGATTTCCCGTCTCAGTGGTCTTACCCATTGATTGGATGGCAAGTTTCATTCTTTGCGAGGCTGTCGGCGAAAGCCCTCTGAGTTTAGCCTCCAGCCTTTTCGCTGCGTTTAAGTTACTGTTCTGCTGCATACGCGCTGATGGCCAGCTATCTGCCAGCTCTTCTTTTGATCTTAGGGCAGCCTTGTCGAGCCTCGAAGAAATCTTTCCTTGTCTTCTCTGAAGATCTCGCAGCTCTTGCCGCGCTGAGGAAAGACCCTGCTGTCTTTTCCGTTCGGCACCTTGCCGCATTTTATCTTCTGCCGCCTCTAACTCTTCGAGCCAAGAGCGATACTGAGTCACGGCCTTCGATAAACTTTCGAGTGACTTTGCATTCGCGTCTTTGGCGTTTGCTGTCTGCCAATTGCTGATATCTTCCATACTGCTAAGAAATGGCTTGTCTTTACTGATTTTTGCCCAAGATTTTGGTGGCGTTTTAAGCTGCTT
>CAZBDM010000696.1:0-1208 GCA_964490675.1 uncultured Oligoflexales bacterium | reverse complement strand
CCATCGCTTTCTTCTCTCTTCCAGAAAAGAACTAATTCTACCGGTGACCGTTGCAACATCTACCGGTCTTTCACTAGGCTCTTGCTCAATAAGACGTGAAAGACTTCTTGCGGCCACAAAAAAGTCTCGGTCCCTTTCACGATCATCGAGTATTTCGTGTTCAAAAAGAAAAGCATTGAGCTCTTCAGACAACTGAAAGAGCTCGTTTAAATCAGGCATTGCCTGATTTCGCTCGACCTTTTGCTGAAAGCGACTAATTTCAGCACGATCAAGACCATCAAAAAACGGTGACTCATTCGCTTGCTTGACCGCTTCGTTGATTGTTTCGAGAGCTTCTTTTTCCAGTTTAGATTTTTTCTCACCAATGCTTTCATCAATTTTATTCTTTAACTGACTTAAAGTCGAAAGAGTCCGTCGATAGCGGCCATAAGCACTGGCGGTATTAATGACCAAAGGCTGACTACGCCCTAGCAAGGGGGTTGGCACAGCTCTATCGATAGCTTCAGCTATGATTTGAACCTGAGCAAGATCACTTTGAACGTAAGGCTCAAGAAGAAGATTATGAGTGGTTTGTACTTCTTTAACGTCTTCTCTCATGACATTTGTTACAAGTTCTTCAGATTGGCGGTTTCCTGTCCGAATGATCAGCCTGACGATACGTAGCGGATTCTTAGCTTTGACACTTATATCAAGAGCTATAGGCTTATCATCTGGCCAAGGATCTACAAGCTTCGTCAATGGCTTAAGGGTCACTTTCGGGACAGGTAAAGTTTTCACTTCAACTCTCGCAAAAGGTTCACTACTCAGAGCAGGAATGTGTAGGTCAACCGACTGATTGATAGCGAAAGAAATGGAATAAAAGTCTCTTTCAGAATTGCCGCTCTGATCATAGATGCGCGACAGCTGAAAGCTTTGAAAAACTTTTTGTTTGCCTTCAGAATCCTTCTCCAAATAAAGAGAGACGACCGGAGCATTTTTAAACACGCGGCCAGTCACTCTAATCTCGACGAGATTTTTTGCTAATAGATTAACTACTTTTTTATCACCAGCATGGAGCTCAATCGTATTTTTAGTATTTTCGTCAACCGCCCCCTGCAACACTGTTAAGCTAACTCCAGGCGAAGATAACTGTGAAACTGCACTAGCTACTTTTGAAAATGCTGTACCCAAGGATGGTCGACCGATGACAAATAAAACTACAGCTATCA
>CAZBDM010000695.1:0-2443 GCA_964490675.1 uncultured Oligoflexales bacterium | reverse complement strand
ACAGGAGAAACCGCTTCTGACCAAGAAGAAGCTTCGTTTCCCGACACTCGGGAGGAAATCAAGTCCGTTCCAGCAGCCAAAAAGCCAGTGCCATTCGTCGACTTCATCCCGAAATACGATCGCGTCTTGCCAGATGACCTCGTTGAGCGCATCGAAATTCTCCTCAACGATCAAAACTTTTTACTCTCTGAGATCGAGTATCGCAAAATAAACTACACAGAGACGAGAGAGCCTCCTATCGCCTATTATCTGGACTGGGTAGCTGACTCAAACCTGCTTTTCAAAGCAGCTGTATCTGTCAGAAGAAGACGTGATCGACTCAAAAAGAAATTTGCCGAAAGAAAGGCCGCAGAGGGCGAAAGCTTTGCTTCTGCGTCTTCCACCGAGCAAGAAAAAGTCGATCTTCCCTTTGATGGTGAAGGTGGACCCGTTGACAATTTCCCCTTAGAATCTGAGGCATCCGCCCGCGACTCTTCCCTTCCTGGCGAGGACGACAAAGACTCTGTTCAAACGGAGTCTGTAGACGTTGCTACAGCTCCTCAAGAGACCTCTTCTTTAGATCCTCAAAGCGAAGCTAAAGAAACCGAGCAAGACTAAAAAACACACTCTTTTCTCTCAACAATGGACCATTAATAAGGTATAGATACGCTCACCTCTTCCACAGAGCTTTTGCCTGTGTTTTAATTGAGGTAAGAGTTTTGGTGGGTCAAAGACATAGGTTTGATGATGAAAATTTGGTTTTTTTACGCGGCATTGGCAGTCTTTTTTACCGGAGGATGCGTATCCTTAAGTGACGGCAGAAAGATGAAATCTGAAATCGATCAGATGAAAGCAAAGATGCTCGAGCTCGGAGTCAAACTCCAAGAAGAGTCGAAAGCAGCAAAAAGCACAGGTAAACAGGCAAGCCTTGGCATCGCTTCAACCTCTACTCGGGTAGAGAAGTTAACGACTGATGTCCAAAGAATCAAAGGTGAGCTTGATGCTTTAAAGGTTGGTGTCAAAACTGGCCGCTTGCCAGGTACGGCAGATGATCCAGAGTCCCTTGGCAATATCATCGAAGACCTCAAACAACGTGTTGCTGAGCTCGAGGAAACCCAGCGAGAAGTCTTAAAGTCACTGCAAAAAAAAAGTAAATCGAAAAGTAAAAAGTCAGCCAATAAGCTCAAGAGCATAAAAGACTTCCGAATGGCTTTTGGGAAAAAACAGTACCGCTACATCGTTGATAACGCACCCTCAGCGATCAAACGCAACAAAGGCAATGTCAAACAAGAATTGCTTTATATGGAGGCAGAGAGCCTTTACTTGCTCGGAAAACTGCGTGATGCAGCGTTGAAATTTGATAGCTTTTTAAAGGGTGCTCCTCCCAGTAATCTCAAGCCAAAAGCGCAACTGCGTCTTGGTGATAGCTTTCGTCATCTTGGTGATAAAGACACAGCTCTTATTTACTACCAAGAGCTAGTGGACAGTTTTCCCAAGTCAGACGAGGCAAAAGATGCGGTCAAGAAAATTGAAAAGCTGGGGAGCTAAACCTTGAAAGTTGAGGGTTCATGAATATTCTGGGAATCGAAACAAGTTGTGATGAAACAGCTATTTCTATCGTCAAAGACGGTCATGAGGTCTTGAGCTCTCTGGTTTCCTCACAGGTCGATATTCACGCTGTTTTTGGAGGCGTCGTTCCTGAAATTGCCGCTCGCCAGCACTTAAAAGCCATTTATCCACTTTTTCAAACAGCCTTAGAAAATGCCGGCATTAACGTTGATGACATCGATGCAATCGCTGTCAGTCAGGGGCCTGGACTGATCGGAGCACTTCTTGTGGGGGTGTCGTTCGCTAAAGCTTTGGCTCAGTCACTCAAAAAACCACTCATCCCGATAAATCATGTCCACGCGCACGTTCATGGAGCCCTTCTCAGCATCGATCAAAAGACGATCAGTCAGGACTTATTCCCAACCCTTGCTCTTGTTGTTTCTGGGGGGCACACCAATCTTTATTTTATGCAGGATGAGAACGACTATACGCTTGTGGCCTCGTCGATTGATGATGCATGTGGAGAGTGTTTTGATAAAGTAGCGAAACTACTTGGCTTTTCTTATCCCGGCGGACCTAAAATAGAAAAGTGTGCAGCCGGGGGTGATAGCCAGCGTTTTGCAATGCCAAAGATGGTCGAGCAGAAAAACCAGCTATATTTCAGTTATTCCGGTCTCAAGACTCATATGATAAATCTTCTGAGAAAGACACCTGAGCTTAGCGAACAAGACAAATCTGATATGTGCGCGTCCTTTCAAAATGAGGCACTTGGCCAAATCGTAAGAAAGCTAAAGTCGGCCTTCGACAAATATCCTGCTAGCCGCTCGATTGTCATTGCAGGTGGAGTCGCCGCAAACAAGACGTTCCGAAAACTTTTAGAAGAAGGTATCGATCTTCCGGTTCACTTCCCTGCTCT
>CAZBDM010000694.1:0-2443 GCA_964490675.1 uncultured Oligoflexales bacterium | reverse complement strand
ACAAGTTCCTCATGAGTCTCTTGGTGTCAAGGGCTTTGTAGTGCGTCAGCCCTGAACCGAACGGTATGGAGCATTGCTTTTCTGCTCTTTGCAGGTATTATCTTCTACCTTTTTAGATTCGCCAGGAAGATGACCATTCCTTTAGAAGAAGCCGTCAACGAAGTCAATGGGATCTCTGAAAAACTATCATCTGAAGCGATACAACTCGATGGCTTTAGCGGCCAACTTGTCAAGTCCACCGAAAGCCAAGCCGATGCTGTATCAACGACAGGCGGAGCCATTGAAAGGATTGAAAACATCCTTCAAAAAACCACAAAGAGCACTGACAAAGGCCAAAAAGAACTCAAGAACATCCGTCAATCAGCATCGAGGAGTGTCACAGCCATCGATACTCTTGGGACTTCGATCAAGCAGATTTCAGATGCAAATGAAAAGGTCAAAACCTTCATTAGCTTTATCAAAGATGTTGAGAAGAAAACTAAAGTAATCAACAGTATCGTGTTTAAAACACAGCTTTTATCCGTAAACGCATCTATCGAAGCCCGTAGTGCTGGAAAAGATGGCAAAGGCTTCGGCGTGGTTGCTCAGGAAGTCAGTAAGCTGGCTGATGTAAGTGGTGAAGCGGCAGAGGCGATCGAAGAAATGATCAGCCATGGCAACACAGAGATCAGAGAAGCAATCGAGATTAGTGACGAAAGAATTAGAGAGGGAGTTGACCTGTCTGAAAGGACCGTCAAAGTCATCAATGAAGTCACTGACCAAATCAAAGATATCGATCGTCTATTCACTGAATTTCATGAATTAGTGGGCGCTCAAGACAACGCACTAAGAACAGTCAATAAGTCGATCAAAAATCTATCCAAATCAGCTGATGCGAACAAAGAAAAGGCGAGTCTTCTTAAAGAGCAGTCTGATCGCCTGAGAAAGTTCTCTGGGTCTCTGACCGACAGAGTGCAGTCAATCGATGAATTCGTTAAAGGCGCACAAAAAAAGAGAGCCTCGTAAGGGCTCTCGCAATCTAAATCAAAACGACCTGCTTAGGCTTTTTTCTGCCAAGAGTTACACCAACCTTTCGCTTTGACCCAAGTGTTGTCTCCGCCGACGATCATTTGGCATTTGCCGACCGCTTCTTTGGTGCCTTTAAGAGTTCCGAAAGGCTCTTTATAGAGGGCGCAGTTGTCACAAAACTGTTTGTCGGCAGCAACTCCAAACTTTTCTGCTTTGCGGACGCCAGCTTTCGTCGCTTCTCCAGCATCGTGATAATACTTAAGGGCTGTGGACATTGGATGGGTTTTTGGAAGAAGGAGTTTCTCCTCTATTTCCTTACCGGCTGCTTTTTTGTCATCAGCTTTCTTGTCTTTTGCCTGTACGGCTGAAGAAAGGGCTAGGGGCATCATTGCTGCTGCTCCGGCACCAGTCATAATAAGATCACGACGGGACATTTGACTCTTATCTTTCATGGGGAACCTCCAAATATGTCGTCTCTCGGGAGATGACTTTTAAGCATACATAAATACACTTAAAGTGATAGCACATTTGGTGGGAATTGGGAAACAAAGGACACGCGCAACCTTAACTTTAGCCTCTTGTGAGCCGAAAGTCCGACGCACTGCTACCAAATGTGAGAAATCACTAGGAAGGCACCGTCCAGTTGCCTATAATCCGCCCCGAGGGTTCTTCAATCGCCTCAGCCATCCATATTTTACTACTTTTTCAGACTTAAGGAGTCATTTCGTTGGAAGATCAAGCTACCATCAACTACTTAAAAGGTCTCGTCATTGACGGTGTCAACGCCGCAAACTCCGGTCACCCAGGCGGTGCCCTTTCAAGTATGGACTTCGCTTACAACCTTTTTACCGAACACCTCCGTTTTGACCCTCAGAATCCAGATTGGCTAGGCCGTGACCGCTTTATTCTCAGCGCTGGCCATGAATCAATGCTCATTTACGCACTTCTCTACGCCATTGGCTGGCTGGACAAAAAAGACCTGCAAGACTTCCGTCAGTGCCACTCCCGCACTCCTGGGCATCCTGAAAACTTCCTCACCCCTGGGATAGAATGCACGACTGGGCCACTTGGCCAAGGCGCTGCTATGTCGGTCGGTTTTGCCATTGCAAGCTCTCATTTAGGAGCCACTCTCGATCATGAACTTTTTGAAAACCGGGTTTGGGCCCTTCTTGGCGATGGCTGTATGCAGGAAGATATCACTCTCGGAGCGGCATCGTTTGCTGGCCACCTCAAACTCGGCAACCTCATCTGGTACTACGACAAAAACCGTATCCAGATTTCTGGCAAGATTGATCGTGCCACCTCTGACGACGAAAAGAAGATCTTCGAAGGCTTTGGTTGGCAGGCCATTGAAATTGATGGTCACGACCATAGACAAATCAGCTCAGCCATCGGCGCGGCAAAAGCCGAAACCTCACTTCCGACTCTCATTATC
>CAZBDM010000693.1:0-2448 GCA_964490675.1 uncultured Oligoflexales bacterium | reverse complement strand
TAGTGGTTGACGAATCAGGGCGATTGACGGTCAACATTTCTTCAAAAAGCTCTCTCGCCATTCACGCAGAAGCTAAATTATAAAAGATCCGTTGTTCTTTTATATCTCTCTGAAATGACTCACTATCTTGTTAGTGGGTCATTTTTTTTCATTTGGATAAGATTTAGACAGTCTTCGATGCCTAAGGTGCTGAAATAAAGGATAAATATTTGGTTCGCTAATTGCTCTCTTAAGACTGTTACGGTGAAGTACGGTCGCAGGGACTTAAGGGAACACAATGAGACAACCTAGCAAATATTCAGATGACCTTTTGAAACTCGTTTCGATAGTGACAGTTTGCTTGTTGTTTTCATGCGGGAGTCAAAAGAAAAAAGAAGGTGAAAAGCTTGATCCCTTCGAAGATGTTTTACATAAGGTCGGGGTTTTGGAGATTGAAAAGGGTACTTTTCGTCTGAGCTTGGACGATCTGCAAGGGACTTTTATATACGGCTTTCCGGGGCGATATGATCAAAAGAGCGGAGAAAAAGAAGCGTTTCTTTTGCACGTAGAAGAAGATCAAGCTTCTTTGTTTCATGAAAACCAAACTGACTATGCTTGCAAGGAACCGCGCAGTGTTGAAATTCGAAATGATCGCCAACTTTATTTGCCCGCTAGTAAAGACTGTAGTGAGTTCCTCTTGAACTTTATAGGAAAGAGTAAAGATTCCTTATTTATCCTTCTATCGAATCATTCTTCCTCTTCAATCAGCCGTGGTGATCAGTCAAATATCAGACAATGGTTGACTCATTACAATGCTCCCGAGAACATTATCCCACCCTACTTTTCAAAATTCTATTCTGGTCAGATTGATATTGATAAGATGATTAGTGCATCAAAATCTGCGATTAGGGGGTATTTTGATCGACCCACTCTTCATATAGCAGGAAAGCCAAAGTTTTATAAGATCGGTAAGACCTTTTTTGGTCAAGCATCTTCACCAATAATTGTCGCGCGATTTTGGCAGGGTGAATGGAAATCAGGAGATGATGACGCGGAAACAGATGATGTTTGCGCAATTATTACTTTTGACGATCGAGTTCCTGAACTTGAAAAGAATTTCCAGTGGCAATTGATCAGATATAATATGGATCGGATAAAAGGGGATCATCTAACCTTTGAAATCAAACAGGATTTGGTAGGTGCAACCAGGGAGAGAGAGTATAAAAATACTGACGATGCTAATCAATTTAAAGAGCTCATAGAAGGTAATGGCTCTGATACGATCTTGCCTGCTAAGGAATTTGCTTTTGCTTATTCTTCCTTTTTTATGCGAGATTTAATGGTCGAGACAGATTCCTTTTTATTAAGCTGCCGCATCAAACAAACAGGTAACACTCACATATCGAAAGAAAAGCTAGACAGTATGTTTAGTGATTTGATTGAAAGGCGTTCTCTTTGATGAGTTTTAGATTTCACCTGCAAGTAATTTTGCAACTGGTTTAGTTATTTCTATGCTCTCTGTAACAATCTTAATAATAGCGGTGATCGGACCAGCTAAAAACATTCCTGGGATTCCCCAAACAACCCCCCAAAACATTAAAGCGACAAGAAGAGAGACAGGATGAAGGCCAAGGCTTTTACCCATAAATTTCGGTTCTAATATATTACCGATAGTAATTTGAACCACTGATGTGAGAATCAAAATCGCAAAAAATTGAACCCCAAGACCGAATTGTAAAAAAGCAATGGGTAGAGGTAAAGCAACAGCAATTAAAGATCCAATACTGGGAATGAAGTTAAGAAGAAAGGTTAAAACACCAAGCATAATGGCCAAATCCAAGCTGAAACTCATAAGGATAATGGTGACCAGCACACCGGTTGTCAGACTGGTCAAAAACTTTGTATTGATGTAATTTCTTACGCTATTGACGATTTCTTTACGCATCGAATCTTGCTTTTTGGGTTTGATGGCACCCTGACCTGTGATCAAAAACAGTACGAAAATAACAATCAGTACCGAGTTACTTAAGAAACTGACAAAGGCGCCTGTAATATTCTTAATAACCGTAAAAACCGGTAACTCCTTGAGGCTTTGTTTGATATTCGTCTGGTCGATTTCAATGCCAAATCTGCTCAGTTGGCTAATGATTTGAGTGGCCGCGTCGATGGCCTTTTGCTGATAGATGCCAGCACCTGCTGCAAAGTCTCTTGCCGAAACAAAAAGCATTGCAAAAACGATAAAAAACAAAATTCCAACGATCGTTAGGGTGATCATTACGGAAAGTGCTCTCGGCAGCTTTAGTCTGGTTTGAACGAGTCTTACGATTGGCAAAAAGATGATGTAAATAAAAATCGAAAGTACAAAAGGCACGAGAACATTTTTCATGAACATGAGACTGGCTGTGACGGCGATTGATGCTAGTATCAGCAGTGAAATTGTGATGAGCTTTTGGTTTTCTGATCGTTGGC
>CAZBDM010000692.1:0-2451 GCA_964490675.1 uncultured Oligoflexales bacterium | reverse complement strand
CCCTCGCTCTTGTAATTCCCACGTAAAAGAGTCTCCGTTCCTCCTCCAAATCACCGGTGTCTTGCAGGCTATTTGAGTGAGGCATAAGGCCATCTTCTACACCAATCATAAAGACTCTTTTAAATTCAAGCCCCTTTGCTGAATGAAGGGTCATAAGAGAAACGCCCCCTTCACTTTCCTCTTCACTGCCACTTAATGAAATCTCCTGCATCCACTGACTGAGACCAGCGTCGGCATTTTTAGCAGAAAAGTCAGCAATCGCAGAGCCAAGTTCGTGAATGTTAGCGATTTTGTCACCGGCCTGTTCTGGAAATTTCTTATCCAGGTATTCTTTGTAAGAAGTCATTTCTAAAATGATCGCAATGACATCTTCAAGATCGGCCTTTTTGATCTGCTCGCGCATCTTTTCAACAAGTGAAACAAAGACTTTAAGCTTTACGGCAAGCCTTGGGACGTTTTCCTCGACAAGCTTTTTCGCTGTTTCATAAAAGCTAAGCCCTCTCTCTCTTGCGATCTCTGCAACTTTATCTTGAGCCTTATCACCGATCCCTCTCCCCGGCACATTAACCACCCGCTTAAAGGCTACGTCATCGCCTGGGTTGAGACAGATTCTAATGTAGGAGAGAAGATCTTTGATTTCGGCGCGATCATAAAACCGCACCGCGCCGTAAATACGGTAAGGAATATTATCCCGCCTCAACGCTTCTTCCATCTGTCTTGACTGGGCATTGGTCCGGTAAAAGATGGCAATATCCATAAGAGAAAAGTGACTTCTTTCAGCGTTAATCTTATCGACCACAGCCCAGGCTTCCATTTCGCCGTCATATTCAAGATGAAAGTCGATGAGGTCGCCTGGATCGTTATCTGTCCAGAGGGTTTTTTCGGCTCTTACCGTATTGTGAGCGATCATCGCGCTGGCTGCTTCGACAATATTGCCAGTGCAGCGGTAATTTTGTTCAAGATGGATACGGGTGGCGCCGGGGTAATGTCTTTCGAAATCAAGGATATTATTAGGGTTGGCACCGCGCCAGCTATAGATGGATTGGTCGTCATCGCCAACAACAAATAAATTTCTATCTGTACCAACGAGATAAGAGATCAACTCAAATTGGGCCTGATTGGTATCTTGGTATTCATCAACGAGTAAGTGAAGGTAGCGTCTTTGCAAAATAGACCTGACACCGGCATTATTCTTTAGAAGAAGAAGCATATTAAGCAGCAGATCTGAAAAGTCCATCGCATTGCATGCTGCGAGAAACTCTTGGTATCTCTTGTAGACCTGAGCTCCCATGGGCGGGAAAAGATAACTATGCTCATGGGCCATCTTTTCCGCTTCTTTAGGAAACCAGCCGTAGGTTTTTGCTCGTGCAATAGCCGACCGGTAATCACTCGGAGAAGCATCTTCTTCACTCTTGACGCGCAGCTCTTTGAGGACCGCTTTGACGGCGGCCAAAGCATCTTTTTCATCAAAAATCGTGAAGTCAGAGGTAAAGCCAAGCTCGGGGGCAAACTCGCGTAACCAACGCGCACAGGTTGAGTGGAAGGTACCTATCATCACTTTCGCAGCGTAAGGGGTGAGGTTTTCCACCCTTTCTTTCATCTCTCCAGCAGCTTTGTTGGTAAAGGTTACCGCAAGGATCTGATCAGGTCTGATGCCCGACTCGATGAGAAGAGCGATACGGCTTGTAATAATTCTTGTCTTACCACTGCCAGCTCCGGCAAAGACGACAACCGGTCCGCCCGGGTGATTGGCCGCCTGCGCCTGTACCTCGTTAAGCTCTCCGCTGATCTTTTTAGCACGCTCAGTTTTTGCTAAACCAGATGACATCTACTATTCCACAGTGACTGACTTTGCCAAGTTACGCGGTTGATCCACGTCGGTTCCTCTTTTGACAGCAGCATAATACGAAAATAGTTGCAAAGGAATGACTGATAAGATCGACTGAAGCACTTCATCTTCAACTTGCGGACAGTGAATGTACTTTTCTGAAAGGTTTGCGAGCTCTTCGTCATCATGAGCACCAACAGCAAGAATGCGACCTTTTCGGGCCCTGACTTCTTCGACGTTTGAAACCATCTTTTCACGATGAAAGTGTTTTGGAACTATGGCTACGACTGTCATATTATGATCGATAAGAGCGATCGGGCCGTGTTTTAACTCACCACCAGCGTATCCTTCTGCATGGATGTAGGAGATTTCTTTAAGCTTCAATGCCCCTTCAACGGCAACGGGAAAGCTCACCCCGCGTCCGATAAAAAGACAGTGCTCTTCCTCGTAAAAATGTCCGGCAATGTCTTTAATCAATGATTCCTGGCTAATCGCCTGATCAACGAGTGGTGGAAGAGCTTTTAAACTTGTGAAAAAGCGCTGCTGTTCCTCACGGCTTGCGACTTTTTTCTTATCGGCTAATGCGACCGCAAAAGTGTAAAGACAAAGAACCATCGAGGTAA
>CAZBDM010000691.1:0-2455 GCA_964490675.1 uncultured Oligoflexales bacterium | reverse complement strand
CTACAATATCTCGCCCAACAGGAGAGTCTTTCGGGACGGCGAGGCGGGCCATGAGACCTGTACCATTGATATCAAAAAGTTTGGCAAACCCTTCAATTGCTGTGTTTATGTTTTCGAGAACTTTCTCATCCCTTGTCTCTATAAACCGATAGACCTGCGAAGCGAGATAAAGACCTGTGAAGATAGGCGAGTCCATGATTCCGTCATGAGTGATAATATTGCCTTTAAGAGCTGATGACTGTGAGAATTTTTCTTGCCATGAAGTATTGTCAGTACTATCTGTGACAACTCGCATCAATGTCCCGTAAGGCAGGTGATAGTCTTTGATACTTTTTTCAAGATTAGTGATCATCGCCTTTATCGGTAAGAGCCCTTCGGGATCAGGTAATAGTTGTCCCTCTTCTCCGACGATCACTTGACTATGTTTTCTGATATCAAATAACTCTCTAATCGTAGCCAGAACAGCAGCTTTCAAAGCGACGGGTAAAGCAATATCGACAACCGCATCAACTATTTTTGCTAATGGTTCAGCAGCTATACCATCACCGATGGTATCAATCTTGAAAAATATTTCTGGTTTTTCAAAACTCTTGATTTTTATGTGAGTCTTGTCACTGTGATCGAAGTTTAAGGTCTGCTCGATATAAAACTCCTTGATTTTTAAAGTAATCGATTGATCAAGTTCAATCTCTCGACCGAGGACTTCTTGAGTGATTGTCATGTCTACTTTGACGCTAATTTCATAGTAGTCTTTTACCGGTATCCGAGCGTGCCAAGATTCCTGTGACCATTTGGTAAGGCCAGGTGATTGTTGCATCGAATAGACTGGTGGATGGATGGTCTTTAGTGTCACTTCGTTTATACCACTCAGTCCATTGGTGATGGCTTGGATAATGGCCTCATCAACAAGTGGAAAAGCGCTCTTTGAAAAGATCTTCCACCACCGCTCAAACTCACCGTTGACCGATGCCATCACTTGCTCTGCTGATGGTTGTGTGGCGTTTTCTTGACTGTTTGCCTCAGGCAGATCGCTCCACCTTAAAGAAGAGTCATCAGTAGTTGAATCGGCTTCGTCTTTATTTTGTTCGAGGACATCCGATTCGGCGTTCGAATCACTTGTTGAAATTCCCAAAGCTCTTTTAAACTCGCTGGAAACTGGCTTTCCACATGAAGCAAAAATGAGAAATAAAGAGATAAAAAACAAGCCGATATGAAGTCTACGTTTCAATGTGAAATCCTCCCTGAGATTCATCAAGCAAGTAGACTTATTTATCGGGAAAGCTAGGCTGGTTGATTATGAGGTTTTCGGAAATTTTTCCGAAAAGACAAAGTCGACACAAAGATTGTTCGTTGGAAAGGACGATTTAATGCAAGGGGATCTTTACCTAGACGACCGCCTAAAAATATTCTAAAAACCTCGCAGCGAGGTGATCAACAATGCTAAACAACCAACCCTTAAAAATTAGATCTGCCAATAGAAATGACTCTGCTCTCATACTTGAATTTATCAAAGAATTAGCGATCTTCGAGAAGCTTGAGAAAGAAGTCGTCGCAACGGAAGAATTGATCTCTGAACAGCTTTTCGGAGACCAACCGAAAGCCGAGGTCATCATTGCTGAATGGCAAGGAACACCTGCTGGCTTTGCTCTCTTCTTTCACAACTTCTCAACCTTTTTGGCACGCCCCGGTATTTATTTAGAAGATCTTTTTGTCAAACCAGATATGCGCGGTAAGAGTATTGGTAAGTCTCTTCTCGGATATCTTGCAAAGCTATGTGTTCAACGAAACTGTGGTCGGTTTGAATGGGCGGTTCTCGATTGGAATAAAAAAGCTATCGCTGTTTATGAGAGAATTGGTGCCAAGCCACAGTCTGAGTGGATTGGCTACCGGATGACTGGTAAGGCGATAAAAGAGCTTGCACAGCAAGCACCTCAATAGCCGATTTGCGGTCCCCATTTGGGCGTTTGCGCTTCGTAGAGATTGATATTTAGTTTGCGTTGGCCGCTACCATCACGGTTCATGATCCATAAATGGGGCCTTCCCTTAATGTTTTTTGTCCCCATGCGATTGGACTGGAAAATGATCATTTGGCCATTGGGAGACCAAGACGGGCTTTCGTTATCACCTGCTCGAATGGTTAACCTTTCAAGACTCGTACCATCGGGATTCATCATAAAGATGTCAAAACGATCGATTTCCTTATCATATCCAGCAAAGGCAATTTTGTCAGATTCAGGCGACCAGGCTGGAGTAGCGTTATACCAACCTGCATAGGTCAGTCGCTTATCTTTGACAACTTTGTATTTACCTCCATCCTGCGATAAGTCCCCTCTAAAGATATGAGGGTTACCAAAACGCCCTGAGACGAATGCTATGTACTTACCATCTGGAGAAAAGGTCGGGTCAACATCAAGACCATGACAAAGATAAAGATACCAATGACGAAGGCCGGGTA
>CAZBDM010000690.1:0-2455 GCA_964490675.1 uncultured Oligoflexales bacterium | reverse complement strand
TGGTATGAATGTAAGACGCACGATTATAAGGAAACCAGTCAATGGCCGCTGATGTGAAAGTACCTGGAGTTGGGGAATCTGTTCAAGAAGGCATGATAGCCGCATGGCACAAAGCTTCTGGCGATTGGGTAGATATTGACGATGTGCTCGTAGAGCTCGAAACCGATAAAGCGACGGTAGAAGTCGTCGCTGAGACCTCTGGAAAGATCGAGGTGGTCATTGGCGAAGGTGAAGTGGTTAAGGTTGGAGATGTGATTGCAAAGATCGACGGCTCTGCTCAAAAAACAAGCAGCGCAGGTGGTGACGAAAAACCGCAAGCGTCGGTCCCACAACCCGTTGCAGCAGTGGCCAATCCACAACCTGCGAGCAACCAACCTCTTAGTCCAGCGGTCAGACGCATGGTCGCTGAAGAGAAAATCGATACCTCTGCAATGAGTGGCAGTGGCCGCGGAGGGCGACTCACTAAAGAAGACTTAATCAAACAGGCAGGCCATGCTCCTGCGCAACCGGCGGTGGCTTCGGCTGAGCCTGCTAAAAAACAACAGCCAATTCCCTCACAAGTTCGGCAGCTTTCTGACGCGAGAGAAGAAACCAGTAAACCGATGTCGATGCTGAGAAGACGCATTGCAGAGAGACTTCTGAGTGCTCAAAAAGAAGCTGCAATATTGACGACTTTCAACGAAGTCGACATGACTGAAGTGATGGCACTTAGGAAGAAGTACAAGGAAAGCTTCCAAGAAACCTACGGTATTAAACTAGGCTTTATGGGATTTTTTCTGAAAGCCAGCGTCGCAGCTCTTAAGGCCTACCCGGCGGTAAACGCTTATATCGATGAAAATAATATCCTCTACCACAATTACTGCGATATCGGCGTTGCTGTCTCGACCAGCAAGGGTCTAATGGTGCCCGTGGTGCGAGACGTCGACAAGATGAGTCTTGCGGAAATAGAAATGGCCATTGGTGAATTTGCCAAAAAAGCTAGGGATAATAAAATTGGTATCGACGACTTAATGGGAGGGACCTTTACGGTGTCCAACGGAGGCGTCTTTGGTTCGCTTCTCTCCACGCCCATATTAAATCCTCCTCAAACAGCGATTTTAGGTATGCATAAGACACAGATGCGACCTGTTGTGATGGAAGATGGCAGCATTAAGGCGCGGCCGATGATGTATCTTGCCCTTTCTTACGACCACAGGTTGATCGATGGCAAAGAAGCAGTGCAGTTTCTCGTCAAGATTAAGGAAGCAATTGAAGATCCAAGCCGTTTACTTCTGGGAGTGTAGTTAAATATGACTGAACAGTTTGACGTTATTGTTATTGGCGGCGGCCCCGGCGGTTATGTTTGTGCAATTAGAGCAGCGCAACTTGGCCTTAAAACAGCATGTATTGAGGCACGAGAGACGCTAGGTGGTACGTGTCTCAATGTCGGGTGTATTCCGAGCAAAGCTTTACTTGAATCAAGCCATCTTTTTCATATCACCCAACATGAGCTTGAAGATCATGGCATCAGTACAGGTAAGACGAGTTTTGACCTTAAAAAAATGATCGCTCGTAAAGAAGAAGTTGTCGACGGAATCACCAAAGGGGTAGAGTTCCTTTTTGGCAAAAATAAGGTGACATGGCTCAAGGGGTTTGGCAGCTTTCACTCTGACAATGAAGTGAAGGTTACTGATAAAGACGGCAAAGAAACCATTTATCAAGCAAAACATATCGTCATTGCGACAGGCTCTGAACCGATAGAGCTGCCTTCTGCTAAGTTTGATCATAAAAACATCGTTGATTCGACCGATGCGCTTGAGTTCGCAAGTGTTCCCAAAGAGTTGATCGTTATTGGTGGGGGGGTGATCGGCCTTGAGCTCGGATCTGTATGGAACAGGCTGGGATCCAATGTGACAGTTATTGAAGCGACTAGCAATATCATGGGGATGGCTGACCAAGGTGTTGCGAGTGCAATGCAGAGAATTTTCAAAAAACAAGGAATGACCTTTCACCTTAATACGCTCATGCAAAAAGTCGAAAAAAAGGGTCGTAAGATGCTCGTTACTGCAAAAAAAGGTGACGAAGAAGTAGTCTTTGAAGGTGACAAGGTGTTGGTTGCAGTTGGTCGTAGGCCATATACCGACAAACTTAATCTTGATAAGCCAGGGGTTTCTCAAGACGATCGTGGCAGAGTTCACACCAATGATCATTGGCAAACAAATAAACCTCATATCTATGCAATCGGCGATGTCATCACAGGCCCAATGCTTGCCCACAAAGCCGAAGAAGAGGGGATTGCCGTTGCCGAGTTGATCGCAGGCAAATCGGGCCACGTCAATTACGAGGCAATTCCAAGCGTTGTTTACACTTGGCCAGAAGCAGCCTGGATCGGTATGAGTGAGGAACAGTGCAAGGAAAAAGGTGTTTCTTACAACAAAGGTCAGTTCAATTTTAGAGCCAACGGCCGTGCTAAAGC
>CAZBDM010000689.1:0-2457 GCA_964490675.1 uncultured Oligoflexales bacterium | reverse complement strand
GTTGGACGCGGAGTGGTTCTACCGCCTGTTGACGATCCACGGGATGAACATGCTGATTTTTTTCATCCTGTTCTTGCCACAAAGCTTTGACTGCAACCTGGCGGTCGAGCTGCTGGTCCCAAGCTTTATGAACTGAACCCATGCCGCCTTTTCCAACCAATTCGAGGAGCTGGTAACGTCCATTAGCAAGAGAGGTTTGATCTTTCATAGAAGAGCCTACAACAGCGTGCTTAACGAGAGAGCATGGTTGATTGCCATTTTTGACACGGTTACCAGAAAACCTACCTAAGATGACTTGAAAAGCCAATCGTTTCTTACTTTTAGCAGAAGCGTTGAAGCCCTAAAAAGCCTAACTTGCCTTTAACATTTGTTTTTTAGTCTTGATAAAATGATGAAGAAGATCGCGTACATGAGTGAATTCAAAGAATGCACTTTGAATAAGGCTGTATGCGGTCTTGCGGTCGGTATTTTCGGCACACTCGGAGAGTTCTCTGGCTATTTCTGCCATACGTAGAGCCCCGTATCGAAGGGCGAAACTTTCTAATGCATCAGTGGTTGGCTTTAGTTCTTCAAATGCAGTGCGGAAGACATCGTGTTCAATCTTAGTGATCAGTTTGTTGGTACCAACAATGAAGTCTTCGATGATAAGATCAAGCTCTTTTTTCGAGGCAAGTATACTTTTATCGAAGTTTTCTTCAAACTTCTTCTCATCGAATGATTTTGTTTGAGAGTAATCGTAAAACGAAATGGGTTGACTAAGTTGTTTCTCAAATGAATTGATAATTGCTAAAATCAGTTCGCGTTTACGCACCGGTTTGCTTAAGACCGTGCGACAACCAGCCTCAATGGCCTTTTTTGAAAAGTCTTGTCTTGCACTGATGGCAGTTAAAGCTATGACTGGTGACAGAGCTTTTGCATTGTCTTTTTGATAATCGTGGATCATCTTTGTTGCCTGAATACCGTCCATTACCGGCATCTGCATATCCATGATGATCAAATCGAAGTTTTGTTCCTTACAGAGATCTGCAGCGATTTGGCCGTTTTCTGCATCCGTGATGACAACTTTCGTCTCTCTGAAATAAGCATGGATAAGCATACGATTGTCAAAAATATCTTCAACGAGAAGAATATTGAGATGACCTAGTTTCGATAAAAGGCGAAGAGGGCGTTCATCAAATCCAAGATAAACCTGGTTCATAAGCAGTTTTATAAATGCTTCCTTGTTAGCAAACGGTGTTCTGCAGTATGAAATATGGCCAAGATATTCGATGTCAGCAATGTCACTTGCTTCAGCACCACTATGGAGAAGAATAGGCGTCATGATTTTGCGGCTTCGAATACGTCTCGCTAATCGCAGGCCATCGATATGAGGAGCACTAAGATCTAGGGCGACAAGATCGGCCTTTTCCATCGCGACATAATCAAGTACTTCTTTTTCGCTGAGGGCAGTGATGACATTGAGATTAAGACTTTCAGTCATCTTAATCATCGTTGTAAGAGGCACACCTTCCATTCCACAGAAAAGTACAGTCGGTCGGTTATCTCTGACATCACTCACAGACTTGAGTGATGCAACTCTTAAAGGCAATTCTATATAGAAGCTGCTTCCTTGACCTAAGGCACTCTCGGCCCAGATTTGTCCAGACATCATCTCGACGAGTTTCTTACACACGGTTAGACCAAGGCCGCCTCCACCATATTTTTGGGTGATTTCCCGGGATCCTTGTTGGTACTTTTCGAAGATCGTTTCAATTTTAGATTCTTCTATACCAATGCCTGTATCTCGAACCTCGATAAGTAACGTTTGTTTTTTATCACGATTTTTCGTTTTAATAACGACTTCAATTTCGCCACGGTCAGTGAATTTGAGAGCATTGACTAACAGATTCATTAGTATTTGATAAATACGATCAGGGTCTCCCAACAGTAACTGTGAAAGACTGGCATCAATATCTGAAGACAGACGTAAACTCTTGTCTTTTGCCCTGACACTCAAAACACTTATGATTGACTGGACAAGTTGTTTGATATCGTAAGGTCGTTCTTCAAGGTGAAAGTCCTTCGAATCTATATTGGAGAGGTCAATAGCGTCATTGATCAGAGTTAATAGATTTTGACCTGCGAGATTTAAGGTGCGAAGATAGTCCCTGTACTCGTTTTCAAGGGGAGCGGAGTTAAATAACTCGATCATTCCGAGGATAACATTCAGAGGGGTTTTGATCTCATGGCGCATATTGGAAAGAAAGTCTGATTTTGCCTCGGTTGCTGCATTAGCTTTGATCTTTGCGACTTCGAGATCTTGTAGGGCTTTGGTAATCTTTTCTTGTTGTTTTTTGCTCCAAATAGGAGGAAAAGACATGGTTGCGAGAATATTTATGATGCAAAGAGACCTCGCAACGCAGGTTTTCATGGAGATGGACTGAATTAACCAGTTCAATGATTTCCTTTTATCCCTTC
>CAZBDM010000688.1:0-2459 GCA_964490675.1 uncultured Oligoflexales bacterium | reverse complement strand
TACCGTCTTGCCGGTATCACAAGTTGGGGATATGGATGTGCTCGCCCCAATTACCCTGGTCTTTACACCAAAGTCAGTAACTTTATTGATTGGATCGCAGAATACGTTGATCTAACTGAAGAGCAAGAAGAAGATTTTTGTCATTTGTGTCTGCCAAATCAAAGTGGATGGCGCGCTGCGGTTTATTCTAATTCCACCATTACTACTTCAGAAGAGTAAGGATTCTCGACGGTCGTTATTCTCACTGGATTTAACCTCGTTTTACCGTCTTACCTAGAAGCGCAAGGTTTCGGCGGGCATCTCTTAACGAGAAATACTCGTCTTATCCTTTAGGACCTGCCTTAACAGTGGACTTGTGATAAAATAGCCTCACGACTGTCAAAATTACTTTAAAAACCTCATTTAGAATAGATGGTTGCTTATTTGAAAAAAAGGCACAAAATTTTTATATTTTTGCTTATCACCTTTTCATCCCTCCTTGAGGCCAGAGAACAGCCAACAGACATGGGTTCAGCAAAAAGGAGAACTATCCAAAGACACTGCCTTAAACATATCGAAAGCGCCGCAAGAGTCGATACCAAAGTCAACAATACGCCATACAGTTGGCTACCAGCTGAAGAAGGTTCACTCGCGCTTCAGGAACCAGGGCTTATCATCCAGCTCACCAAAGCTTATCGGAAGTCTGACGAAGCGACTGTTGCAAGGTGGCAAGAAGATGTCTTACAGGGTCGGTCGACTGCTATGAATTTTCTTGAAAGAGTTGAGTTGGCTACTGAAGATCTCGCGCGTCTTATAAAATCGAAAGTTGTCAGTTATCAAAACCTACTAACCGTTGAATCTGATAATAAAACTTATCTCAAACTTTATCAGTTTTTTGTGCACTGGCTCGATTCCGTAAAGCATCCACTCCAGAAAGACCAAACACAGTGGTCTGGCTTTGATCACATCGCCTATGGCAAGAATTTAAACGCCGAAAAGATGGCAAGGGAGTTTGACGAAAGCCCAGACAAAAACCCGGCTGACTTCTATGAGATCTTTAGAGAGTCACGTGCTTCTCTTATTTATGCTACATGGGTTGAAATCTTTAGTGCTCTCAGCTTCAAAGATATCGACTTCGTCAGTATCTATCTTGGTAGCGAGCGCGCTAAAGCATGGTTTAAGGGAGAGCTCCCAGACGAGCTCATAACGCTTGAACTTGACGCTGTCTCCTTTAGTCAACGTGAAGTGCGGGTATTTGAAGTTAAAAGCTCAATCAGCAGAAGGCTTGGCGAAGGCAGCAACACAGCAGCAAGGATGACACAGCAATTCGAAAGACAGATCGAGATTTTAAAACGCATGCGTAAATCGGTGCGCTTTCTCCGAGTTGTTTCGTCGACGGGGTTTTCCGATGCTTCTATCGGCTATTTCACGAGACTTGCCCAAAGAAGCGATGTCCGTAGATCAAATATCTACATTGAACTCTACGGACCAGACGGTCTTGTTGAGCTAAGAGCGTCGCTCAAAGACTAAGATTAGCGATGCTGACCGAGATCACAATACTTATCAACGTCGTGATGAGAAACTTTATAGAGCGCTTGTCGCTTCTCACCGTTAAAGGAAACATTGATGATGTAAGTATTCAGGTACAAATCACCCTTATCATAACATCCGAACGTGACCAACCTGAGATGGTTTTCCTCGATGAGCTCAGAGCTGACAAGATCTTCTGATGAAGGCTCCTCAATTTCTAAAACGTCGTCGATATGCTGAACCGCTCTCGGTTCGTTACAACCTGGCTCTTTCGTGTCTATGCGCGTACCATCAATCTCGACTGTGTTGACACACAAGCGAGAGTCCGGCCGTACAATCCACTGAGAATCTAAGGCTTCTCCTGCAAAAACCGGAAAAAAACATAACAACGAAAACAATACCAAAACGATCGATCGCATTTTGTATCCTTATTACTATCAAAAGATTCGAGATAAGTGATCGAATAACATTATTTGACTGTATTTTCAACTCAGCGGGAAAAGATGCTGTTTTCATTTAAAAGTTTTCACGAGTGAAGACGACACCCATATGCGTCGTCCTTCGACGTCTCTCCGTCTGTGTTAACGTTTCACTCTCTAAGTTTTATGGATTTTGCACCACAAGCTTCAGGCAAAGCCGTTTTGTTTGACTTTTCAAACCACATCTGCGCGGCCTCTCTCAACTGATCCTCCTCCAGGCTTTCTTTACAGTAAAGCACTTGCAAGGATTCACCTTGATTGGGAATAGAAAGCTTAAATGCCGAGCCGACTGTTTTAGTTTCTCCTTTTTTAAAACGCGTCTTTATTCCCCACACGGTCTCAAAGTCTAGAATGTTATTTCCTTGACGATCTTTTACAAAAAGAAAAGCTGTTGTCGGTTCGGTTGCAGTTAATTCGGGCTTGTTCGGAGGCATTGACGCCAGTTTAGGGGCAGAAATGCATAGTACTCAT
>CAZBDM010000687.1:0-2462 GCA_964490675.1 uncultured Oligoflexales bacterium | reverse complement strand
CCAAAGACTTTATTTTTAGACATAAAACAAGACAAAAGAGAAAATGATCAAGGCCAAGACTGTGTCTTGCCAGACAGAAAGAACTTAGTCTTGCGGATGTTAAAACATCCACTTTTAAGGCCCTACTACCGTCTAATGGCTTTGGTCATTTTTCTTAATGCTGTAGGTTTTGTCTACTTTGCCGACAGGCTGTCATTTTTTTCACATGGTTTTACAAATCAGGAGCTTCTCAACGTTGTCCTGCTAAATTTTGGAATCGGTATTTTTATCAGACAACAATGGGTCATCAATGTTCTCTTTAAAGTTGCCACCAGCGTCCCAACATCTTGGCCTTTAAGCTTAAGATGGGCAGCTGCTAAGGTCTATCATTTTGGTGGCATTCATATTGGAGGATTTTTTGCCGGTAGTGTCTGGTACGCCCTTTATTTTGCTTCACTCATAAAGTCTGCTCTCGCTGCGCAAATGGATGGTTTTATGATCGTCTTAACGGCGATTCACCTGGTTATTCTTATCGCAATGATGATGACAGCATTGCCTAGGTACCGTTTTCCTTATCACGATGTTTTTGAAAGAACTGCGCGTTTTGGTAGCTGGGCGTCACTTGCACTTTTCTGGCTACAAACACTTGTTTATCTTTCTCGCCAAAGTGCTCCAGGTTTTGTCTATGTGGAGACGATCTTTGCGGCTCCGCAAGTTTATGCTCTTGTCTATTTAAGCTTTTGTGTAGCGCTACCTTGGTTGAGGTTAAAAAAGGTTCCTGTTGATATCGTGACACCATCAAATCATGTTGCTCTATCTAGCTTTGATCATGGTGAAACACCCTTTGCCGGCTCATCAACCGAGCTTAGCCTTAGTCCTCTTTTAGAGTGGCATGCATTCGCCAACATACCGACTCCTGGAAAGGATGGATTTAGACTGGCGATCTCAAGGGCCGGTGACTGGACGGGGGAGTTTATCGAGAAAAAGCCAAGTCATGTTTGGGTGAAAGGGATCACTACAGCGGGTGTCGGAAATGTTGAACTTTGTTTTAAAAAAGTCATTTGGCTTGCAACGGGCAGTGGTGTCGGGCCTTGTCTTCCCCACCTTCTTTCTAAGAAGGTTCCCTCGAGACTTGTATGGGCGACCAGAAGTCCGCGCAAAACATATGGAGACGCTTTTGTTGATGAGATTTTAGAGGTACAGCCCGACGCTGTGATTTGGGACACCACTGAAAAAGGTAAACCAGATTTAGCTAAGCTCGCTTATGAAGCTCTCAAGCAGTTTGATGCAGAGGCTGTCATTTGCATTTCGAACAAAAAACTGACTTTTCACGTGAACTTTGAACTAGAAAGCAGAGGCATCCCTTGTCTTGGTGCGATCTGGGACTCTTAAACTTAGGAGAAAACGATGAAATATAAGTACCTACTGATGGAAGAAAAGGAATGTCTAGTTACCATAACCATTAATCGGCCGGACAAACTCAACGCTCTATGTGAGGGGCTCTTTATTGAACTTAAGGACCTTCTGAAAGGTCTTAAAAGCAGTGGGAAGATTCGTGGGATGATCTTCACCGGTGCAGGACAAAAAGCTTTTGCTGCTGGAGCTGATATTAAACAGATGAGTCAAATGAATGCCAGTGAAGGAGAGGCCTTTTCAGCTCTTGCACAAGAGGTCACCGAGCTTTTTGAATCCCTACCCTTCCCAGTGATAGCCTGTGTTGATGGATTCGCTCTTGGTGGGGGGTGTGAGATGGCGATGGCTGCCGATTTCATTTTTGCAACAGAGCGTTCGACGTTTGGTCAACCGGAAGTTAATTTAGGGCTTATCCCAGGCTTTGGTGGTTGTGTGAGGCTTCAAAAGCTTGTTGGTCCGGCTCTCGCTAAAGAAATGATCTACACGGGCCGGTTTTTAGACGGCAAAGAAGCGCAGGCGGCTGGACTTGTCTTAAGTACTTTTTCTCAGAAAGAAAAAATGCTTTCAGAAGCTATTAACACTCTTAAAAAGATCGCAGAAAAATCACCGGTAGCCGTAACGATATGCAAAAAAGTCATGGACGAGTGTCAGTCTCTTTCTACCCACGAAGCACTTAAAGTGGAAAGAAAGGGCTTTCACCAAGCATTTTTGAGTGAGGATAAGAAAGAAGGGGTTGCGGCTTTTTTAGAAAAAAGACCAGCTCGTTTTTAAAGGTGAGACAGGCGGGGCAGCAGAAGAGTTTTGTCCTGCCTTTTGCCTTAATGACTGTCCCTTGCCAACTAACAAAGATCAGCGGAAATTTCTAGAAGAGTTTGTCTTCCATCCCGTTGCATCTGTCCATTTATCAGTCTCTTGCTGGTATAGATATAACCTTAAAAATCACGTCAATTAAAGCGACTTGACTGTCTTGAAGACGAGTCTTCAGTGGTTAAGTAATGATAGTGTATGGAATGAAGAAGCCCTGGAAGAAACTGTTTCCAGTGTTGATTGACTTTGTTGGGGTCGGTCGA
>CAZBDM010000686.1:1658-2462 GCA_964490675.1 uncultured Oligoflexales bacterium | reverse complement strand
TCCGGCGACTGCAATTTTCACCCCATCCTCAAACCTAAAGTTAATATCGATGTAAGCGCGGCTTTTTACACACCTTGCTTTAAAGGCAAAAGCTCTTCCAGATCATCAGCCGTTTTGATGTAAGGGATTTTTTTCAAAGTTCTGACCAGGTATTTGAAGGGGTCTAAACCATTCTGCTTGGCAGTAATCATGATGCTGTAAAGGATCATCGACGCTTCGGCTCCGGCAGGTGTATTGCTGAACAGCCATGCTTTCCTTCCGATAACAAAAGGCCTTATAGCTCTTTCCGCAGGCGAGTTACTGATATTAAGCTTCGCATCAGTCGTATAAACCTTCAGAAGGTCGATGTTGTCGAGTGTGTAGTTGATCGCTTTTGCTGTCGGCGAATCCTTTGTCAGAGTGTTCTGATGCTTTTCACAGAGCGTTTGAACCTTTTCAATTGCCGCGAGCGATTCTTCTTGCCTGACCCGAAGTCTTGTCTCATCACATTCACCTTTTATCCGTTTTTCTATTTTATAAATCTTCTTGATCAGCTTGAGCGCTTGCTCGCTGACGCTGCCTTTTTTGTTGTGATCGGGTATCCCTTCGTAGGCATTGTTAAAATATCGCCTTGCATGGTCCCAGCACAAAAGCCTCTGGATATGATCATTATTATTAAAGGCGGACGCGTAGCCTGCATAGTCATCTGAATGCACGAATCCCTTAAAACCGCTCAGCAGATCATGAGCGACTTTTGCACTTCTTGTTGGACTGTAGTGATAGAGTACGATCGACGGAGCATTGGGGTCACCTGTCGTTCTCACC
>CAZBDM010000686.1:0-1648 GCA_964490675.1 uncultured Oligoflexales bacterium | reverse complement strand
GTCAATATGCAGGTAATTGCTCTCTAAAAGTTTCTCTTCTAAACTCAGATAGATCGGCTTAAGCACGTCTGCGAGACTGATCATCCATTTGCTCATGACGTTGCGACTGACCACGACACCGAGGCAAGCAAAGAAAAACTCAAGTCTGTAAAGAGGAAGGCCATAGAGATACTTCTGAGTCGCGATAAACGCTAAAGTATTCTCTGTCGCTTTGATTTTTGGGATGGCTGCGGTGACCTGTGCCTGTTGAGGCTTGCCTTCGTCGCAGTCTTTATTTTTACAAGCGTACTTCTTGTAGACATCGACCCTGACAGAGACTTGCGCCGGAATAACGTCGAGTTTCTCACGCCTGTCTTCGCCAATCTCACACAGTTCTTCGCCGCAGCAGGGACACATTTTTTCATCTCGGGAAAGCTCGTGAATCACCGGGTCTTGACGGTCTAAACTGGCAGGAAGTTCGATCTGTTTGCGGCGTTTTTTGCGTTTGTATGGCCCGACCTCGATGTTATCAGAGTCCTCGCCACTTGCGCCATCTTCGGTGCCGAGTGCGCCGTCTTCGACTTCATTGAACAGACAGCCTTGATTGGAATCAACGAAAGCCTCACTTTTGGAGCCGTACTTTTCTTTTTCATACAGCCTAATTTTCGCTTCGAGATTTTGCGTGTAGTTACAAAGGTTTTTGAACACCTTTGTAAACTCTTCCGGCACCTCGGTGGGGATATTGACTTTTCTAAAATCGTCGACAGTGTGCATGCTTTGCTTTTAGCAAAACACCCATGAAAAGCATCAAAAAAAACTCGCGGCTGAGCTTTTTTCGTGAGGTTTAAGATCGTCAATGCTGAGGCCAGCAAGAAGATATTCTAATTGCTGCGTGGTTATTTCAACTTCCTGCTGTTTTCTCTTGGGCCACTTAAATCGATCAGACTGCAGGGCTTTATGCCAAAGAGCAAAGCCTGAATAATCCCAATAGAGGATACGAGCTTTATCGCGGTTTCTGTTGATAAAAACAAAAAGATTAGACTCGCCCTCGGCTGAACAAAACTCCCTCGTCACATACGCCCCAAGACCGTAGATACCTTTTCGAAAGTCCACAGGGCTTATGTGGATATAGACCGCATTGATGTCTTTTGCGCTTAAAAAGATCATAACCTACGTCCTCATCAACAAATCGCGCAAAAGATCTGCGCTCATGCTCGTCACGATCATTCGAGCCTTGCTGGGAAACTCAATGATACACTCGGCTAGTGAGTGCTGAGAAGGCTTTAGCTTTTGATCAGTAATCTTAGCTCTCACAAAGCCTGGCTTCTGATCCTGATAGCCGGGAGCGTGCCGGTCGTAAGCCTTGTAAAAGCTACTCATAGCAACCTTGTTTTGTCGACAAAACTCAGCTTTGCTGAGGCCTGAAGACTGCCACTTTTCAATAAGGGCCTTCCAGTTATGTTTTCTTGGGGTTTTAGAAGTAGTATCCAACTTTGCCTCCTGTCGTCTGAACTGATGAAGCAAAGATAGTGATTATGAAAATTGTTTACTAGGTGGGTAAAAGAATGCGCTTACAAATCAAATGCAGCTTGGACTGGACATGGGGTCCACTTCAGAGTATCCTAAGGGACGTAGATACGACATTGGTGTATTTTGGCGGGATAGTCCG
>CAZBDM010000685.1:0-2464 GCA_964490675.1 uncultured Oligoflexales bacterium | reverse complement strand
CTTCCGTGTGCAGAGTCAGTCTTTTACTGGTCTTTCGCACTTTGGCTGGATCGAACTCTGCGACTTCAATGATGATGGCAGTGGTGTCGTCTTTGATCTCGGAGTTTTGTCCGCCCATGATACCAGCGAGACCAATTGGTTTTTGCTCGTCGCAGATAAGGATATCACCGGGCTCGATGGTGACCTCTGCGCCATCAAGGGTGGTAAGCTTCTCGCCGGCAGTACCCGCTCTTACTTTGATGGTGTTACCAGCGACATCGCGCTCATCGTAAGCGTGAATGGGTTGACCCATTTCAAGCATGACGTAGTTGGTTGCGTCGACGATCATGTTGATCGGTCTCATGCCAGAAGCGTTAAGTCTTCTTTGCAGCCAAAATGGTGAAGGAGCGGGGGTTAGATGATTCATGTAGAGGGCCGCAAAACGGCTGCAGCCACTATTTTCTTCAAGATGAATCGAGCAGTGATCTTCGGTTGTGGGGGCATCACTAGCGATCTTTTCGATCTTGATGGGTGGATGTTTGAGAGCCCTGCCTGTTTTTGCGCTAATGTCTCGCGCCAATCCTAGATATCCTAAACAATCTGAGCGGTTTGGAGTAAGGCTAATGTCGAGAACTTGATCTTTGGTATTGAAGAGATCAGCGACTTTCGTGCCGAGTTTGGCGTCTTCGGAAAGTTCCATAATGCCCGCATCAGCTTCGCTTATGCCGAGTTCTTTTTCACTACAAAGCATGCCGAAGGATTTTTCACCTCGGATCTTACTTTCTTTAATTTTAAAGTCGCCAGGTAACGTTGCACCGATGGTAGCGACAGCAACCTTTAAACCTTTGCGGGCATTAGGGGCGCCACAAACGATCGCTAAAGGATCACTCCCTCCGACGTTTACTTGGCAAAGTTGCAGCTTTTCGGCGTTTGGATGACGGTTTGCTTCTAAAATTTCACCAACGATGACCTTATCGTTGATTGCTGCGAGGTCTTCGACCCCCTCCACTTCAAGGCCAAGATCAGTGAGTATTTTTGAAATCTCTTCAGCGCTTAAATCGCTGATGTCTATGTACTGGTTCAACCATTCTAGGGAAACAAGCATAAGTTCTGTGTGCCTTTATATCTACGGTTGTACAGGAAACTGCATTTGGAATTCACTATCGCCTTCAAACATTTGGCGAAGGTCGGGAATATCGTAGGCGAGCATGGCCATGCGGTCGATGCCGAAACCGAAGGCGAAGCCCGTGTAGTCTTCACTATCGTACTGAACGAACTCAAAAACATTTGGGTGAATCATGCCGCATCCGCCGATCTCGAGCCACCCCGTGTGACTGCAAACCCTACAGCCCTTTCCTCGACAAAATGTGCATTGCATGTCAACTTCAGCACCAGGTTCAACGAAAGGAAAAAAACTTGGTCGAAAACGTGTCTCCAGATCGTCGCCAAAAGCCGCTTTGAGGAATGAATCGATCATACCTTTCAAATTAGCGAAGTTGATATCTTTGTCGACGACGAATCCTTCGATTTGGTGAAACATCGGTGTGTGGGTGGGGTCGTTATCGCATCGAAAAACGCGACCGGGTGCGACGACACGAAGCGGTGGCTTTTCGGCTAGCATGGCATGAATTTGAATATTAGACGTGTGCGTTCTTAGGAGTAGTTTATCTTGATTCTTAACGAAAAATGTATCCTGCATTTCGCGAGCAGGGTGATTGTCGGGAAAGTTGAGGGCCGAGAAGTTATAGTAGTCATAATCTATCTCGGGACCATCGTAGACTGTAAACCCGTGGGCTCTAAAAACCTTAAGCAAGGTGCGTCGCATAAGGGTGACCGGATGTAAAGAGCCGCGCACGTTGTCGTCGGATGTCGGAAGATGTATGTCGATAGGGTCAGCATTAAGCTTTTGTTGGAGAGCAAGGTCTTCGGCTTTTTGCTTGAGCTCTGCGATGTTTTTTTCAATCGTCTTTCTTAGAATGTTTAAGGCTTTACCGGCGACCGGCTTTTCTTCCTTAGAAGCTGACTTAAGTTCGTCGAAAAGTTTGGTCACTTTGCCTTTACGTCCGAGCCATTCGATACGAAGATCCTCGACAGACTTGCGACTTAATGAGCTTGTCACTTCAGCGCTCTTTTGCTTGTATTGTTTTTCTAGTTCTTGGGCCTGTTCCGATAGTGACGCCAAGGGATCTCCTTTTAAAGTGTTTCGATTGATTTTTTTAAACGTTGAAAGCCTTCTGCAATTTGAGTCTCTTCGGCAGCGTAACTAAAGCGTAAAAACCCTGGTGCTTCAAAAGCCTCCCCCGGAACGACGGCAAGATGATGTTCTGTAAGTAGGCTTTCTCCAAAAGCGAGGGTGTCGTTAGCTGAGTATTTTGTCGATTTCTCGAGAGCTTCTCTAACGTCAACGAAGATATAAAAGGCACCTTGTGGTTTGATAAACGATATGCCTTTAATTGCGTTGAGCTGCTCCGCAGCAAAATCGCGT
>CAZBDM010000684.1:0-2465 GCA_964490675.1 uncultured Oligoflexales bacterium | reverse complement strand
TGCCATCCTCAGCTTCTACGACGTCGTAGCCGCCTTTACTAAGCGTAAAAGAAACCTGCTGACGAATCGTTTTGGAGTCATCAACAATCAATACTTTCTTGCCCATCGCTAAACCCCTTTTCAGCTTAGGAAGCTTTTCTTGTTAGTTCGTTACCGAATACATTTTTTAAAATTTGAGTTTCATTTACCATTGTATAGGATTTCGAGACTTTTTCCAGAACTCTAAATCTTAAGCTTTCTATACACTCAGAGTTCATTGACGAATTCGTCGTCTCTTTGATTTTTTCTAATTCACCAATGAGAGATGAACAAGCAGCCTGAACGTGACTGATGCGCTGATTAATAACATCATCGCTAGAGAGAGCAGCCATTATATCGAGAAGCAGCGACTGAATTTTACTCTGCATAGAATTCATCGAGTCGATTTTTTGCTTCATTTCAGAACCGGCCTTTTTCACACCAGTGGACATGCCTTTCGCCGCTTCACTTAATTCTTTGCCGTGAGCCTTCGCTTCATTTTTGTCGAGTGAGTTCAAGGATTGAGCACGGAAATCTGAGCCCCCTCCTTGAGCATTTTCGAAACCTTTGCCAGCTTCACCCCTAACAAGTGCCGTGTCTGCATGCTGCGATTTTTTCTCTGCGATGGCATCGATTTGTCTGACACCTTCACCGATTCTTGTCACAGTTCCATCGATCTGTCCTTTAACTAAAGACAAATGTTGGTCTAAAAGGTTAAGATACTGCGAGACGAACGTTGTTAAGTCTTTGTGAGCCATGTATGTTCTTCTTTGCTTTGCTAATCGTTCCCATTACGTGCTGATTTTGTTATTTCCGTAAAATTTCCAGCTGCTACAATAATCCGCTGTAATGATCAGAAAAGATATCGGCCTTAAGGATTAAAACTTAATCAAGAGTGTATCGTGAACATACTACCTATAGACAACCCATTAGAATTAAAAATAAAATAAAGGTTCAGCGAGAGCTTTTTCAGACTCAAATCCAACTTCTTCGTAAGGATCTCAAGTCGGAATAAGAGAACTCACGATCGAGAACAATATTTAGAAAGTCATTTTAGATGGTAGCCCGCTCCAATAATGTAGATTTCCTAGAGCACTTTTACGAGCATCTAAGCGAAGACGACTGGTTAGAAGGTGTCGACATTTACCAAGCCGGTCGAGTCACTAATGTTCAGACCTTTCACGGCCTTATGACCGCTAAAGTTGTGTCTATTTCAAAACCACCAAATGAGGTCCGACTTAAAATTCATCCGAGTGGTCGTGTCATCCAGTGGATTGAATGCACTTGCCGAAAAAATAGAACTTACGGTCAATTTTGTGAACATATTGCTGCGTTAATGATCCATATCGATCGTGAAAAGAAAGAGTTCTTTAGTCGGCTCGATAACAAGATGCCGATCAAGCCACCTAATGCAAAACGCGCTCGCAAGACAACTCAAACAACAGAACAGCAAGAAGCCAAACCAAAACAAAAGTCAACCAGTGCTTCTCAATCTCTTCTCAGTCACCTGCAAGGAACGTTTCACAGCCTTGCACTTGTCTCTCACGGGCCTTGCTGTCGGGTTCGGCTTGAAATTAAACCGGGATCCTTGACTCATTACGATCTTGATTTAGACGCCTCAGCAAGATTCATCAAGGCCAATAAAAACCATAAAAACGCGACTCAAGAGGTTAAGAAGCTCACCATTTTAAAAGAGAAAGCCCGCCTGGGCACTCGTATCTATCAGCATTCCGATGAAAGGATCGTTGCTGAGCGAGTCGTCGCAATTCCAATCGGAAAGAAATTTAAAGAAGAGCAGCTTCCTAAAATTAAACTCTCTCACACCCTCGACACTTATAAGTTTTTATCGCTTGCTGATAGCCAAGGAAAAGAGCGCGAGTATTTATTCTTTCCAATCAAAAGCGCCAACAAATATATTGGCAAGGAATTTATATTCATCCCTGGCGTAGGTTATGGCTCACTTGACCAATCAGATCTGATGGCAGATTGGCATGATCTACCTCTTTCAAAGTCCCACAAAGACGATGATGCAGCAAAGTTCATTGAAAATAACTTTCACCCTTACCTGCAGGTGGGTCCGATATTTCTCGATCAGGATTTAAAAGATCCGGTTATAATGGAGGTTCCTTCTCTTTCTGCTATTGAGATCCATTCTGAATCTGATGGTTGGTTCAAACTTGACCCTAAATACGGCAAAGGTGATGCACAAATATCAATGGTTGAACTACGCAGCCAATACCGTGCGAAAAAGAGAAAGTTTGTCAAAACGGGTAATGTCTGGTTTAAGATTCCTGACTTTGTCACCCAGCACGAATGGGAAGTCGACGAATCCGGGCAATTCATAAAGGTCGATGCCCTTGGGCTAATGCGCCTTAAAGCGGCGGTCGGAGACTTCGACCAATTTGTCGGATCGAAAAAAATTCTCGGAAAGATTCGCGACAAACTCG
>CAZBDM010000683.1:0-2502 GCA_964490675.1 uncultured Oligoflexales bacterium | reverse complement strand
CTTGCATGTAATTACGCGGATAGTAAGAAATCGGATACTCATGCACTCTTATATCAAGTTTGGCAATCTTGGCAGTGACCTCTGGTTCAAATCCAAAACGCATAGACTCAAGCTGAAGACCCTTAATAATATCGGCTCGAAAGACCTTGTAACAGGTTTCCATATCGGAAAGATAAAGTCCGCTTGCTAAGTTTGATAAAAACGTCAACAACCGATTGACTAAATAATGAAAGGTGCGATGGACTTGCGGAACGTTGCGATGAAACCGACTGCCGTAAACAACATCAGCTTTTTTCTCGACAATCGGCTCGATTAGCTTTGCTAGGTCGGCTGGATCGTACTCGAAATCGGCATCTTGGATCGCGATAACGTCTCCCGAAGCCATCTCTATACCTTTTTGCAAAGCACTTCCTTTACCACCATTTTGCTCTTTGCGGTGGATAACAAGACGCGGCTCCTCTTTCGCCACTTGTTGCATCACCTCCCAAGATCTATCGGTACTACGATCGTCGACGGCTAGGTATTCCACTTCGTACGGAAACTCGTGACGAAAAAGTGATTGAAAAAAATCCCTCAAGTGATTTTCTTCGTTGTAGATGGGTATGATTAATGAAAGTTTCATGACTTGATCCAAAAAAATTATAAAATCCGAGAATCATTGGTTATAACAATGCCCTCTGGTAATGTCTCGAACTTTTTAAGGCGCACCTTTTTAATAATGTTTTTAGATTGTTACGCCTCACTTCAATAGGAATCACATACATGTCGCTTGTTAGATTTTTAATCCTGATGGGAATAAAAAACTTCTCCAGTGTGTTTTACCGCACCCATCTGAGGACCATAAACATCTCGCCAGAAGACAACTGGGATAGCATCAAAGCTGTACTAGTCCTTAACCACACTTCGCTATGGGAGTTTCTTTACTCAGCTTTTATCCCCTCCCGTTTTTTTAAACGATTTTCCGAGCACGGTATGTTTCCGATCGCTGATAAGACAGCGAACCGTCCTTTTGTCGGACGCGCTTTCAAACTTTTCGCACCCAAGGTGATTTCTTTGACTCGCAAACGCGACAATACCTGGAGCTTTTTTCTTGGAGAGCACGACGACCAATCGGTGGTTATTTTCTTTCCTGAGGGGCGCATGAAAAGACCTAATGGCCTTGACCGTAATGGCAATCCAATGACTGTCAGAGGTGGCTTCTTTGATCTTATTAGCCAAATCGGACAAGGGGATATTCTATTCGCTTATGCTGGTGGTCTTCACCACATTCAAAAGCCAGGGCAATTCATCCCTAAAGTCTTTAAAGACATTTATATGACCTTAGAAAAGATCTCCATCGATGATTTTATCAAGCCCTTTGCTGATCTACCGCCCGCAAAGAAACGAAAAGCCCTCACCGCTGAGCTTGAACGAAGAAGAGATCTCTATGCGCAGGAATTTTCGTCAAAAGAAACTGCTAAGACCTATTAGCTTTTCTCACACTCAAGCTTCCACAACTCTGCGGTAATAGTAATTGATGAAATGCCATGTGGAAAGTTGATCTTCTCATAAGGGTTGTTCCACATATTTTTGCCGACCAAGCGGTAATAAAGCCCTGCTCCTTGGCGAAGTCCTAGCCTCTCACATGCCTGATCATCGAGAAGACGAAGATCAAGCTGGAGGTTGTCAGCGACTGCGACTTGATCTTCTTTGACGATTTGATTAAGAAAGATGCGGGCCTGAGATCCACTGGTGTGTGTAACGGTGCATTCAAACGTAGGTAATTCTTGAGAATACAGTGACTCGTTCGCCATAAATGGACTCATAATTGCCGACAAGATCATCGTAACAAGGAATGCTTTCATGAGGGCCTCCTTTTGTCACAAATAGACAGCGTAATCATATCGAGAAATAATGATGAATCAAACGCAAAATTTCGATTGTGTGATCATTGGTGGTGGTGCCGCCGGATTTTTTGCCGCCGCAAACCTCATCGAGAAAAAGCCAAACTTAAAAGTTGCCCTTCTCGAGGCTGGTAGACGCCCCTTAACAAAGGTTAAAGTTTCTGGAGGAGGTCGTTGCAATGTGACTCATTTTTGCTTGGATCCAAAGCGTTTGGTAACGCATTACCCAAGAGGTAACAGGGAATTGTTAGGCCCTTTTCATCACTTCGGCCCTGAACAGGTAGTTACTTGGTTTAAAGACCATCATGTAGCGCTAAAAACAGAAGATGACGGTCGTATGTTTCCCACTACTAATAATTCTCAAACAATCGTCGATTGTTTGAGAGACACATGTGAGAGAGGAGGCGTTTGCTTTCAAACAGGAAAGATGGTGCTTGATGTTAACCGTACGGATACCGGTCAGTTTCTTATAAAAACGCTCAAAGGGGATCCCTACCATGCCCATCATTTAATTCTCACGACCGGCAGTTCTCCAAAAGGCCACAATCTTGCAGAAGGACTCGGACACAGCATAGTGTCACCGGTACCTTCGCTGTTCACTTTCAAAATTAGCGACAAA
>CAZBDM010000682.1:0-2516 GCA_964490675.1 uncultured Oligoflexales bacterium | reverse complement strand
TTTGCTATCTGGCAGGTTTTACCGAGTAAAAAACAACCAAATTGAGGTTTTGTTTTTTACATAAAAAGCTTACAAAACAATGAAGCATTTTTGACGGGTATACTTGATGAATTTGAAACATCAATTTGTTGTATTGTTTTTTATTGTTGGTTTACTAACTGAAGTCTCTATCATTTCTGCCGACGAATCCACCACCAAAGAAATGACTGTTCTTTCAGAAGAAGATGATGACCCTTTTGCTGTTAAACCAGAATCTGGCAGGGTGTTCTCAAAAAATTACGTTAGCTTTGGCCTAACAAGAAATTTCCCAGTGACTTCATCAAGAAGACGGTTTGCCGCCGGCGAAAACCATCCTATCTTTAGTTACCAGCATATCACGAGCGACCGCTGGCTTAACAGCATCTCGGCTCAGTTCAAAATGCTCGAATACCAGGACAGTGACGAAAAACTAGCTCTTTTCTCATTAAATCAAGAATCTTCTATCATTTTTAGAATTTATCACCCTAACTATTTTTTGGTCGGAACAAAAGTCTACTATTTCCTACCGTCTAAAAAGGGCATGATTCCGCTACAAAAAAAGACAGATCTAGAAACAGAGATTGGTGCGGGTTTATCACTAGGCATCTTTTACCTCCTTACCGATCATATTGGTCTTAAATTTTATGTTGATCGATGGAGAGGAACAAAAACCAGAAAACTGCAAGGCATTGAAACAGGTACTGCAGTTATGTATGGCTTTTAAGGGGCTATCTCCACGGGACAGCGTGCAAACCTTGAATTTGTCACCCAACCGAATCTCTGTGAAGGCCAAAGGTGCTCTATTCCAAATTGTTTCACATAAGGATGATTTCTCTTTGGCTCTTTTATGTTTGAAGCACTTGAATAAACGATAGAAGACTGCGGCACTAGAATACGATCCACTCGCTTCGGTCTTTGATCTCCTAAAGAAAGCATAAATATTTCGTTGATAGGGGTTGCTGTATAACACTTGCTTTCTACCTCACAGTAACCTTCAGAACTATCCTTCAGATTAAACTTTTGCATAAGAATCTTGTAGTCAATTGAGCCAGATTCTTCAGGTATGTAACCAGCGATAACGAGCCTACGTGAACATATTTTATTAAGCTTTAACCTTTGCTCTATAATCGCTCCAAGCTTTTTATAGGCTGCTGGTCGCATAACTTCATTGGCAGGCAAAATGACATTGGCAACTAAAAGGCTTTGTTCCTCAAATTCGATTACCGTAAGAGCTAGAAAACCATCGCCAATTTCCCATAATTCCTTCTCACTGAGCGTTTTCTTTTTATCAATACGTAAAGGAAGCCCTGCAGCAACCGCCAAATACTTGTCTTCGAAGGTGTCGTCAAATTCAGAGATTTTTTTGTACTGCCATTCATAATCTTCAAGTGAGCTTATCGAAAGTATGTTTCTGTCAGAGTCATTAGGACTTTCTCTTTTTTCTAGAAGTGACTGTACGATAAATATATCTGGCTTAACGTTTTTAAGCGCCCCATCAATAAGATCAAGACGCTCCCTACGGAAGATCCAGTCTCCTTTCCATGACGCGCCTCTAATTCTTGGATTTAGTCTTTGATCAAAAAGATCAAGGGATTGAATCGTCAGAGGACGAGAATCGTAAGACTCCCCCCCTCCTATGAAAAAACTAATACAAGACACTTGAATTAAACAACTTACGAGTAAAAAACTAAACCAGAGCTTATACATCAACAGCCTATGTATCTTGAAATCACTAGTCTCTGTATTTCGCTGGTTCCCTCTCCGATTCTCAGAAGAGCAGCATCACGATAATGTCTTTCTATGGGATACTCTTTCATTAGTCCGTAACCTCCAAAAGTCTGTTGGCCCTCTCTAGCACAGTATTCAGCGACTTCAGAACAATAGAGCTTGGCCATTGCCGCTTCTTTTTGGAACGGTTTCCCTTCCTGTCTGAGCCAGCAGGCTTTGTAAAGGAGATTCTGAGCAGCTTCAACTCGCGTAGCCATTTCGGCCAGTTTGAAAGCAACAGCTTGGTGTTTTGCTATAGGCTTGCCAAAAGTCTTGCGCTCGTTGGCATACTTTAGGGTTAAATCTAAGGCTCCTTTAGCAAGTCCCAATCCCATGGCTCCAATCGATAGGCGCCCACCATCGAGAGTCTCCATCATAATCTTAAATCCTTGGCCTTTTTCGCCTAGAATCATGTTACTTGGAACTCTCACATTATCAAAATAGAGCTCACCCGTATTCGAAGAACGCCACATCATCTTTCCATGCATGATTTTTCTGGTGAGCCCTTTCGCATCTGCTGGAACGATAAAGCAAGTAAGTTCAGGTCTTCCATCTTCTCTTTTTCCTGAAACTGCTTGGACCGTAATGCCAGTAGTGAGACGAGATGCGGAATTAGTGATCCAAATCTTAGACCCATTGATCACCCACTCGTCGTTTTTTTCGTCATCCTTAGCGGTTGTTTTACTTGACTGCGCATCCCTACCCGCCTCAGGTTCTGTAAGACCGAATGC
>CAZBDM010000681.1:0-2520 GCA_964490675.1 uncultured Oligoflexales bacterium | reverse complement strand
CTTTTCCAAACAATAAATTCGCATTTTTTTTCGGAGTCGATCGAACGGATTCAACGTTCGCCTACTAATGATTGATGGTAGTTTAATTTTTCACGTTAACTTTTTCACTTGATAGTTGTTGACGAAGGCGGCATAAACAACCAATCTGGTTCCATTCTCTTACCCGAGACCATAAGAATTTAGTTGTAATTTTAGGAGGTTACTCTTGTCCGTTTATCTGATTATAGGCTGTGGAATTCTCGCCCTTGTTGCTGCCGCGGTTTATGCAAAACGCGTTACAGCGATTACGATCGAAGGCACCAAAGATGAAGTCAGTCGATTGACCACCATTTCAAAAGCAATTGAAGAAGGTGCGATGGCTTTCTTATCGGCTGAATATAAATACGTCGGGGCTTTCTGTCTCGCATTCGCAGTTCTCATCGGACTCACTCTCAACGATTCAAAGACACCAGACATTAATGAAGGCCTCTACAGCGCAATCGCTTTTCTGGTCGGAGCGTTTATCTCTAGTGTTTCAGCATTTCTCGGAATGAAAATCGCTACTAAAGGCAATGTTAGAACAACAGTCAAAGCGCGCGACAGTATCGCAAAAGCCTTTTCTGTCGCTTTCGACTCTGGTGCCGTTATGGGTTTCGGTCTCGTCGGCTTAGCCGTTCTCGGAATGATCGCTATGGTTCTGATTTACGGCAACCTCATTGATGATTCGCACATCGTCATGGAAATGGTCGCAGGCTTCGGACTCGGTGGTTCAACGGTAGCGCTTTTCGGTCGCGTCGGTGGCGGTATCTACACCAAGGCAGCCGATGTTGGTGCTGATCTCGTCGGTAAAGTTGAAGCGGGTATTCCTGAAGACGACCCTCGCAATCCAGCTGTAATCGCAGACAACGTTGGTGATAACGTCGGTGACATTGCCGGAATGGGTGCTGACCTCTTCGGTTCTTGTGCCGAAGGAACCTGCGCCGCTCTTGTCATCGGTGCCTCGGCAGCAGCGATCTCAGGATCTGAAAGTGCCCTTTACTACCCAATTTTGATTTCAGCCATTGGTATTCCCGTTTGTTTGATCACAGCTTTCTTCGCAAAAGTAAAACCAGATACAAAAAACGTTGAACCAACCCTTAAAAACCAGCTTCTCTTTTCAACCATCCTTATGACGGTTGCCGTTTACTTTGCCACACGTTGGGCAATGGTTGATGAATTTGTCCTTGGAAATAAGACAGTTACCCAAAACGGCGTTTTGATTTCCGTACTGGCCGGCCTCTGGGGAGCGCTGATCATCGGTTACGTTACCGAATATTTCACCTCTCATGCATACGGACCGGTTAGAGAAGTCGCTGACGCTTCAAAAACAGGAGCCGCAACCAATATCATTTCAGGCCTCAGCCTTGGTTACAAATCCTCTGTCGTACCAACGATCACGGTTGCTATCGCTGTTTATCTTTCTTGGAGCTTCGCGGGAATGTACGGAATCGCCATGGCAGCCCTCGGCATGATAGCAACAATTGCCACCGGACTCACTATTGACGCCTATGGACCAGTTTCAGACAACGCGGGTGGCATTGCAGAAATGTGCGAACTCGAAAGCGTCGTTCGCGAAAGAACAGATATCCTCGACGCCGCAGGCAATACTACAGCTGCCATCGGTAAAGGTTTCGCCATCGGCTCAGCTGTCCTAACAGCCTTAGCACTATTCGCAGCCTTTCTGACCCGTTCGAAAATGGACACCATCGATCTGCTCGACCCTATGGTCTTCGCAGGTATGTTCGTTGGCGCGACTTTGCCATTTCTTTTTACCGCACAGACCATGCAAGCCGTCGGTCGTGCCGCTTTCTCAATGATCGAAGAAGTTCGACATCAGTTCAAAACCATCCCAGGAATTCTTGAAGGCAAAAATAAGCCTGATTATAAAAGATGTGTTTCGATTTCAACAGCTGCTGCTCTTAAGCAAATGATTGCTCCAGGTGTTCTTGTCATTGCAAGCCCGCTTGTCTTTGGTGTTCTTTTCGGTATCGAAGCTCTTGCAGGCCTTCTCGCTGGCTCATTGATCACCGGTGTCGTAACGGCGGTTGCCTCTTCCAACTCTGGGACAACGCCAAGAAGTACATTGAAGCGGGTGCTTTTGGTGGCAAAGGATCTGAAGCTCACAAAGCCGCAGTTGTTGGCGACACCGTCGGCGACCCTTTCAAAGATACTTCCGGCCCTTCTCTTAACATACTCATGAAGCTAATGGCGATCTTAAGCTTGGTCTTTGCACCATTCTTGATCTCCGCTCATGAAGCACTATCTAAATTAGTTGGATTCTAAATCAAAGACATCCAATCCAATCATACTTGAACCCCGATTCTCTAGGAATTGGGGTTTTTAAGTCATAAGTAACCTAGCGACAGAAATCATCCACAGCATAAAGACGCCCAAATAGGAAGCCCACTCAATAACATTGTCAGGTACCGAAAACCCGAATTTTGAAAGAGCTGATGAAATAAAACCTGGCAGCTCATCACCCTCGCGATAGGCAGGGTTCTT
>CAZBDM010000680.1:0-2538 GCA_964490675.1 uncultured Oligoflexales bacterium | reverse complement strand
CAATTAAATTTGTTGGGTTAGATAACTTTATCGCTGTTTTTCAAAGCTCCCCTTTGCAGACTGTAACCTTTTGGGAACTCCTTTTTCGAACCTTTTTGTGGACAGCAATTAATCTTGTTTTCCACGTTCTAGGCGGACTGGGGCTTGCGATGTTGCTCAACAAGATTGGTAAGATCAAAGGTTTTTACCGTACTCTTCTTATTATCCCCTGGGCAATGCCGCAAGTGGTGGCCATTCTTGCCTGGCGCGGAGAGTTTCATCCGCAGTTTGGTTTCGTCAATCAAATGTTAACCGCTATAGGACTCGGAAGTATCAATTGGTGGTCTGATCCGATTCCTGTTTTTATTTCTTGTTGTATCGTTAACATTTGGCTTGGCATTCCCTTTATGATGATTGTCTTTCTTGGGGGGTTGCAGTCGATTCCGAATAGTTATTACGAAGCCGCATCTATCGATGGTGCTAGTGCTTGGACGCAGTTCAAAGAAATCACCATTCCCATGTTGAAGCCAGTCGTTGTGCCTTCGATTACCCTAGGGACCATTTGGACCTTCAACAACATCAACGTTATTTATCTGATGAGCGGCGGTAATGGTGGTAATGAGTACGCTGATATCCTGGTATCTGCTCTTTACAAAGCCGCCTTTACGTATTCCCGTTACAGTTTCTCAGCCGCTTTTGCAATTATCATCTTTTTGATTTTGTTTTCGATAACCATACTTTGGATGAAGTTTTCCAAGGGTACTGAAAGTGCAGTGGCATGAAGAAAAAGGCCTGGTGGGCACACATTATCTTATTTATCGCCTGTGTGATTAGTGTTTATCCGCTGTTGAGAATTATTTCAGTCTCGCTACGGCCAGGAGACCAGTTTTTTTCGACCGATCTTTCGCTGATTCCCCCAGGGGCAACGATTGATTCTTATCTTTCTGTATTCGAGCAAACCGATTTTATTGCTTGGCTGATCAACTCATTTATCATTACTAGTTTAACCGCTTTAATTGGTGTCTGCATTTCAGCTTCGGCAGCATACGCCCTCAGCCGTTACCGATTTCCAGGTCGATCGAGTATGTTGATCTTTCTTCTCGGTACACAAATGATACCGATAGTGCTTCTTCTTTTACCTCTCTATTTCATGCTGAGAAAAATCGATATGATCGATACATATACCGGTGTCATTATCGCCTACAGCGTCCAGACGATGCCGTTTTGTGTTTGGCTTCTTAAGGGTTACTTCGACACCGTGCCGCGATCATTGGAAGAAGCCGCTCAGGTTGATGGCTTGACCGAGTTTCAAAGCTTTTGGCGGATCGTTATACCGCTATCCACTCCTGCTCTCGCTATAGCTGTGCTTTTTAGTGTGACTCAGTCCTGGAATGAATATATCGTTGCGCGGGTTATTTTACAGAGTTCAGAGTTTTACACCTGGCCACTTGGTCTTTTTGAGCTGCAAGGAGACTTTGACACACGTTGGGGGCTTTTTGCTGCCGCCAGTATGTGTGTGACAGTGCCAGTCATGATAGTTTTCTTATGGTCCTCAAAATGGCTACTAAGTGGAATGACCCTTGGTGGCGTTAAAGGTTAGCAAGCGATGCATGATGCTTTGACAATTTCGAATGTCGTTAAATCATACGGCAAAAAGGTCGTTTTAAATGAATTAAGCTTTAAGGCTGATGCTGCAGAATTTATCGTTCTGGTCGGACCTTCAGGTTGCGGTAAGTCGACAATGCTTCGATCGATCGCCGGACTTGAAAGCATTGACTCTGGAAGTATCAAAATCGGCAATCGAGAAGTTGCTGGACTTGCTCCAAAGGACCGCGACATAGCTATGGTCTTTCAGGATTACGCTCTCTATCCGCACAAAAGCGTTTACGAAAATATTGCCTTTGGCTTAAGAATTAGAAAAATGTCGGAAGACGAGATCGATAAAAAGGTGCGGTCTGCAGCTGAAAAACTAGACCTGACGCCCTATTTGGAAAGAAAGCCTGCGGCATTGTCAGGTGGCCAAAGACAGCGTGTGGCTATTGGGCGCTGTATCGTTAGAGATCCGAAAGTGTTTCTCTTTGATGAACCTCTCTCCAATCTGGATGCAAAGCTACGCGGAAGCATGCGCCACACGATTTCAAGGCTTCATAACGATCTCAAAAAGACAGCTGTATATGTGACTCACGATCAGGTTGAAGCGATGACTTTAGCTGATAAGATCATAGTTCTAGATAGTGGACATATTCAACAAATGGGTACGCCTTTAGATCTTTATTATCACCCCAGTAACATCTTCGTTGCGACTTTTATAGGGTCGCCATCAATGAATATTATTGACGGAGAGATCAATCAACAAGGTGATGCGACTCAATTTGTATCAAACCATGGTCTTGTTATCGAAATTGAAGAATCTTATAGGGAAGAAATCAACAAAAAGGTCAAGCCAGGGCAAAAGGTATGTTGGGGAGTTCGTCCAGAAAACCTCAAGTATGATGACAGTAACGCTAAAGAAAAAAACAGTTTTGTCGCCGAAGCGATAGTCTCAGAACCACTCGGGCC
>CAZBDM010000679.1:1869-2547 GCA_964490675.1 uncultured Oligoflexales bacterium | reverse complement strand
CTTTTATCGATAGCAACAACAGTGCCACAACATGACAAACAGCCTTTTTTAATATCCATTTAATATTATTAAGTTAAGGAGGCCTCAAAATGAATGAGGAGAGATCGGTGCAGAGCAGTGGTTGTTTTTGAGCAAACTGGCCTAAAATTCATCCATTACGGTTAGGCCGCTTTTGAATACTGTGAGCGAATAATTTTCCTAAAAAATGATCTAAGCGAGTCATGAATCAGGTCTTCTGAAATATTTTCTGCTTCGATCTTTGCGAGACATCGCAGGAAGAGATTTCTACGTTTTAGACCAAACACAGATGCATCTCTTTTTTCTTTAAGTCTGATGAAGAGGGTCGATCCACAGGTACAATTCCGATATTCCTGAACTCCGAGTTCGTCATAAAGAATACCACCGTTATCGAGATCTAAAGTTCGTTCAACATAGTCTTTTCTGTTCCAATAAACTTCTTTGCAATTATTACATCGCTTAGGAAAAACTTTCGAATAATTTCGTTCATCGTTGAAGTCTTTTTCAATGATATATTCCGTCAATTGTTTTAAGACTTCAATTTCACTTTCCAAATTAGTTAGGAATAGCGATTCTAACGTCGTTAGAGACTTCATGGGTATCTCTCTAATTTTTAATTTAATAGCTTCTAAATGAGGAATTCGTCAACCATTAAGGTGT
>CAZBDM010000679.1:0-1859 GCA_964490675.1 uncultured Oligoflexales bacterium | reverse complement strand
AATCGTCTAATTACAGATGCTTGTCGAGCTTTAATGCGGTATCAAAAATTATATTTTGGTGTTATTTCGTATAATGGAAGCATTATCCCTTAAGGTCACAAAATGCTTTGATCACAGCACTGTTTTCCTCTTCAGTACCTACGGTCAGACGTAAACAACCAGAAAGACCCGGACCTTTGCTAACGTCACGAAGAAGAATGCCTTTAGAAATCAGATAACGGTAAGCTTTTTCTTTCTCCTCGTCAGAGTCGTAACGCAAAAGAAGAAAGTTAGCCTGGGACGGAACCACTTTAAAACTCTGTTTGCAGCCGAACTCATCAAGATTTTTTTTGAGGTACTGACGTTGTTCAATTGTTTGTTCAACTGTTCTCAGAAATTGACTGAGAACGTCTTTATCCTTCAAGACTTCAATGGCTGCAACAAGCGTGAAGCGATTGACCAAATAGGGCAGCATCATCTTTCGCACTTGTGCAATATACTCTTTCGCGGCAACAAGATAGCCAAGGCGCAAACTAGCAGCACCGAGTGTCTTGGAGAAGGTACGAATAAGCATAAGATTACTGTGATCTTCAAGTAGCGAAGTATAAGGTTCACTTGCAAACTCAAAATAAGCTTCATCAGCGATGAATAATACCTCAGGATAACGTACGAGAAGCTCTTTGAGTTGCGTTTTCGGTAAAACATTACCAACTGGATTATTAGGTGAAGCAAAGGTTACAAGTGAGCCCTTTGGAAGTTCGGGCATTAGATCGATATCGTACTGAAGATCATCATTTAACGGCCAAGCCTGATAGTCAATTCCATCATAGCGACAATGTGATTCATAAAGCGCGAAACTAGGACGCGCCACCACGACCTTTGCCTCTTTGTTTCTCGAAAAGAGACTAAGAGTAAGTGCAACGAGGTGATTGGACCCTGGACTCATCAAAATTGACCCATGCTCTAAACCAACGTAATCAGCTACCAAGTTCTCTAGCTCTGTAGAATATGCGATCGGATAACGGTTCCACGGCTGCTCAACAAGCTTTTTGACAATCTTTTCCTTTAAAGACTGCGGCCAATCAAAAGGACTTTCGTTTTGATCAAGCTTGACACCTACTTTAGGAGTATCGATTTTGTAGACTTCGCTAGCAACCAAACTAGGTTCGAGGTAACTGCTTAACCAATCTTTTGAAGGACTCTTGGGAGCAACGCTCATTTCTCTTCCTTTATCTCATGTTTCATAGATAAGTAATGATATACCACAATTGATGCTGCATTCGCTAAATTTAAACTTCGCACCTTCGGGTGAAAGATAGGAATGTGGTAAAACTGTCCGGAATAACTTTCCCAGATCTCACTCGGAAGACCTTTCGTTTCTTGACCAAAGACAAGATATTCAACATCGCAAGGCATTTCCAAATAAGACTTTTCCCCTCTGACTGATAAGAAAGCTAATTTCGAGGGTTCTACTGCACTAATAAAGCCGTCAAAATTCTGGTGAATTTCAAGGTCGAGATAAGGCCAATAGTCAAGACCTGGTCGCCGTAAGTTTTTATCACTCACAGAAAAGCCAAAAGGCTTTATCAGATGAAGACGGCTTTGGGTCGCAGCGGCAAGGCGAGCTATGTTACCTGTATTTTGCGGAATCTCAGGTTGATAAAGACAGATTTGAGGATGTCCCTTAAGCATGTCTAAGGAGTCTCACTTTCGTCTTCTGAATTGGTTGACTGGTCTTCTTGTTCATTCTCGTCTTGTGCTGCTTTCCATTCTTTTCTAAGGATGAGAAGAGAGGTAAGGTTGACACCGAAATGAATAACGATGGGAGAAATAATGCTACCAGTCTGCTGAAAAACCCACCCCATCAGCAAGCCTGCAAC
>CAZBDM010000678.1:0-2553 GCA_964490675.1 uncultured Oligoflexales bacterium | reverse complement strand
TCTCTGAGGTTATTCCAATTTTATCAACTAGTTACTTAGTGCAATGGCATTGATTTAGAGTGCCGCGTCGACGGAAAAGGACGAAATCATGAAGCTTCTTATTCCCCTCATTGCGATTATTTTCACTACTGTACTCTTGTCTCTCCCAGCCCAAGCTTCTAGTATGCGCTGCAAAGGCTTTATCATCAAACCAGGTGACAAGATCGCCGACATCGAGAAAAGATGCGGTCAACCGCTGCTCAAAAATGACTTCAGAGAACGCATCAAAGAGATCAAAGAAGACGGTACCGAAAAGATCTCGATCACGTACATCGAGCAGTATCTTTATCACCCAGATGAAGGATCTTTTCTGAGACTTGTCAGTTTTAAAAATGGTGAGCTGTCGTCAGTGGCTTCCCTTTCATCCCGCGGTGAAACATACGGCAAGGCTTGTGATCGATGGGTAGGTAAGTCTTTAAAGTTAGGCGTACCTGATTTGCAAGTCTTTCACTTCTGTGGTGCTCCGTCTTCAAGCTCGATCGTAGAAGAAGAGTATGTCACCATTAAGCAAAAAAAGAACACCAGTAAACTTTTTGTCACAGAAGAGTGGTCTTACCCGGCTGGTGTTACATTAGTATTCAGAAACAAAAAACTCTCGGAAATCAGAAATGACGACGGGATCTAGCCTTGATCGACCTTTTCACGGTCATGTTCTAACGACAATAATGGACGCGTCACATCATCAAGATGAGGAAAGCTTTCATCGCCAGAATTGTACCAACGCTTATAGTAGAAGTAATTTCTTAAGATAAGCTTCACGTAACCTCTAGTTTCCTGATAGGGGATCTTCTCTATAAAGAAGAGAAGATCATTGGTTGGAAAACGTCTTACCCACTTATTTGCCGCACCAGGACCAGCATTGTATGCAGAGAGAGTCAAAACAGGTCCACCATAGTCTTTTAGAAGACGGGCAAGATGGTGTGTACCAAGGATCAAGTTAGTCTTGGCATCGAAGAGATTATTGCTTCTTCTCGTCTTTGCCATAAGGTTTCTTCTCTTACTAGGCGAAACGTATTCGCGCGACAATTTACGCGCCTCGATGCGAGCAGTGTGTTTCATAAGTTGCATCAAACCCGTTGCTCCTGCAGAAGAACGCGCTTTCGGGTTAAAGACACTCTCTTGCCTAATCAGAGCGAAGACAAAATCCGGATCAACTCCTAAACGCCCCGCATACTCATTGATGTCCATTTCAAACCGCTTGGGAAACAGCATCATTTCCATACCGACAGGCATCTGATCTCTTAACGTTCGTGGCAAATTGCTATAAAGCTTGATAGCCGCAAGCCATTGATCGGCTGCATAAAGCAACATCGCCTTGTAGACCTTAGTGTCGTTAACGCTACTGGTATCAAGCTCTGAGATCTCACAACGGGCTTCATTTTTGAGACCAAGCTCAAGAAGCTTTTCAATCCGCTGTATACGCCTTTGATCAACGGCAGAAAATTTTGAAGTTAAAGATTCGCGCTCGAACTTACGCGCAAAGCTTGGGTAAACATGAAGGGATTGACCTTCGAGTTGCTCAAGAAGGTAGTGTCCCATAGCGCCGTAATATGTTGAGTAAAACTCTGTTGCTAAACGATGCCAAGTAGCTTTTGCAAAATCTGTTCGCTCTTGTTCAAAATAAGCACGTCCCATCCAAAACAGAGCAAAGCCCAGCACAGACACTTCGCGGTCGTCCTGTTTGAGTTCATCTTGCCGGTTTATAATTTCTTTCGCAGCAGAAATTGTTTGCGGCCAATTTTGGCGACCAGCATGCATCATCATGACTGCACTGAGCGCTTTGTTAACTTTGTCGTGCTTAGGGAAATTCTTAATAAACTCTTGATAGCTCTTAATAGCGGCATCATATTCGAGTTTATTCTCATAGATGCGCGCCAAAAGATAAGCTGCATCTGCTCTATAGATCTTATCGTCAAGTTTTTTACCTTTTTCGATCACTTGCGTCACCGAAGAAATCGCCTGCTTAAACTCGTCGAGATTCCAAAGGTAGCGTGCCACATTCAACTCTGCAGCAGCCCAACCTGGAAAATTAAATTTAGCTGTTAAAATCGGCTGCATTCTGCGCCAGGATTCAATGCGTCTTTTCGAGCCATAGCGTCGGTAGCAATTAGCAACGCTTCGTGCAACTTTCAAGGTATCATCCAAGAATTCAATATTCGTCATCTTCTCAACGCTACCAACGAAGAGCTTTTCAGCTGATTTACATCTTCTCTTTTTGGCGAGTTTTTTGGCGTCTGCTAATCCTTTGAGAAAACCTGTCACAGCGACATCTGTCTTATCCCCGCCTAACCATGAATGCTTCGTTTTTAAAGACCTTAGATCTTCGTCGTAGCTTAGGACTTGCGGACGGTAGGTATCGTAAAGAGCGGCCGGTACAATGTGAAGAAATCTTCTTAACGTTTCATAACGAAACCTTTTTGATTTAGACATCTGAAGTTGCCTGAGGCCGTCAAGAGAGCCTGCCGTGTCTTTATGAACAACCTGCGGATCAGAAAGCTTTCTCTGTAAATCTAT
>CAZBDM010000677.1:0-2570 GCA_964490675.1 uncultured Oligoflexales bacterium | reverse complement strand
TCTCTTGGATGGGCTGTAGAACTGATGTGACCTGGTAGGTCAATGGGTAATCTTTGATAGACTGACGCTCAACAATCTCAATCTTCAGTGGTTTCTGGGCGGAATTTTTTTTATAAAAGACTCCCCCAACAACAACTAAAGCAAGCACAAGACCCACTATGATTTTAAATTGTTTCTTCACCCCGTTTCCTTTTTAAAGCGTGTGCCACCAGTCAACACTAATAGGTCTGTGTGGGCGACAATCTGTTCATATTTCGCCTCTGCAAGGGCTCTTTTTGCTTGTAAGCGCTTACTGTAAGCATCAAGGACTTGCTGCAATGTAGCTCTACCGGCGCGATACAGTGATTCAGCTTGGGAAACAGTTTTATCGGCAAGCTTGTTGTTCGTTTGTTCTGCCATAATGCGACTTTTGGCTGTATGCCACTGTCTGAAAGCTTGATTAAGGGCAACAAAAAGATCTTCGCGCTTATGAGACTCATCAGCTTTGAGTGCCATGAGACTTTTTTCGTATGAATGACGATCACTAAAACTACTAAACCCCGAAAAAAGCGGTACCGAAAGAACCAGCATGCCTGAATAGGTTTCTGAGCTTGGTTCACCGAATTCGTTTTGGCGAAAAGCTGAAGTCCCTGCTCTCAACTCAATATTTAGCTCTGGCAGATGTCTTGCTTTTTGAATACGGTATTCTGCCGTAAGTTCTTCTTGAGCGGTCGCCTTTATTTTTAAGTCTGGGTTGTTTGTAAGCGCCTGTTTATATAATTCAGGAAGGCTGACATTTTTGTCACCAAGAAATCCTTGAATAGTGTCGAGTGAATCCTTAAGTGTTAGACTCGCATCGAGTTTTAATCCCATGAGCCTAATGAGCTGAAATGTTTTTGTTTCAATCTCAGCTTTCAACAAGTGAATCTCCGGTTTTTCGGCTTCAAAGGCATACTGTGCTTCGGTCACTTCAAGATCAGTCGCTCGCCCCACCCGCGCCCGGTCTCGCACCTGTTTTAACTGCTTTTCTCGCAGCTGCTGGGTTTCTAAAGTTGCTGCCAGCCTTATCTTTGCTAGCTGAATGGCAAAGTAGAGTCTCACAACATCAACCATGATCTGCGAGCGCATCTGCTCAAGTTCAAGATCACGCAACTGTTCCGCCATCTTCCTTTTATGAAGCGTCTCAATATCGCGAAAGCCGGCAAAGAGATTTTGCTTTAGAAGAAGATTGGCACGATATTCATTACGATCACGCGGAACAAGAGGCGCTTCAGCTTCTCCAGGAACAGTGCTACGATCGCGCAAAGTCCCAGCTTGTGCCTCAAGCGACAGACTAGGAAGAAAACCAGCATTAGCTGACTTCACTTGGCTACGCGCAGACTCTCTACGTGCCTCGGCAGCTTGTATTTGAGCACTGTTTTGCATCGCCTTGTTGACAGCATCATTGATCGTCAAGACCACTTCAGAAGCGTACGCTTGTTGAGTCACATGTACAAAGACAACAATGGCCAAAAGTCTATACATCATTGATCAATCCGGCCTTCTCGTTTGGCAAATACTCTCATCCAAACGATCAATTTCCTGCATCACGAGCTGTGCCTCTTGTCGTGACAAGTCGGGTGGCGGAAACTCCGGATCGACGTAGACGCCTTTAATCGTCTTCCACTGCGGATCGAAACTTAAATAAAGATCATCTCCCTCACTGCTCGTGGCGCTGAAAAAAGCCTGATAGTCTATCGCATCATAGGAGCTCAAGACGTTCTCACGTAGCTGCCATGGTTTTGACCCTGAACAAATCGTCACAACAATCTTCAACCTCGGAAATAAGGGAAAGGGAAGTGACGATGGATTTCTCGCCTCGGATTCCTGATAATAGAGCGTCGCCACAGTCTTAATGGGGATTCCCCGTTGGCTTCTATAATGACCAATAAAATGACTCGGAGGGAGATCTTCGACAACAACTTCATCTTGTCTTAACTGTGCTCTTACGACAGCAATTTGATTAGCACCAACAAATACAGCTCCACTAAAAGCACTTGGAAGACTGAGAGTCCCGCGCTCGTCTGCGAGATATAAATCATCAAAGACAATTTTACTATTTTCAGAAAGCTGAAGATCCAAAACACCTCGAAGCGGATCATAAATGATCTGCTCCGTGTTCTGAGGGGTTTGTGCAATTCCTCTAAGCTTCAGAGATGCCGATAGTGATGGAATTGATGGCAAGTCAATATTTGCAGGAGCGGGACGATCTTGTCTTTCGTTAGTAATCGTTAGACTCGCTTCGTTTTCGATTTCTTTTTGATTAAAGGTCACACTGAAAAAAACTTCACTGTCTTCATTGTCAAAAAGATATTTATATTTTTTCCGATCACCGGTGACATCAAAGGATCCAAGGCTTGGCGCTAAAAACTGTGCCTCACCGAGATGGTCTTTGAAGAGCTGAGTTTTAAGCTGTGACGAAGCTGATCCTTGTTTGTCAAAAAAGGCGACCACATCACCACTGCTCCAATCAAAGGAGGCTCGATTAGAACTCAACGCCGCCCCACCAAATAGACCAACACTAACAGACACTTGAAGGATGGGATCGGACC
>CAZBDM010000676.1:438-2570 GCA_964490675.1 uncultured Oligoflexales bacterium | reverse complement strand
CATACAATGACTGCCTGTGTATTGACTGCTTAACCGCCATAAAAAAGCGAGTGACGAATGCCACTCGCTAAAATCTTTATCGTGAAAAGACTAGTTGTAGGTATAGTTAAAGGCATTTTGAATAGAGCTGTCGTTACATACGTTTCCGATATCTAGTGAAGAATCACTACCGCCGTCGCACTGACCGTTTACTTTTTCAAAGCTTGCTGAATTCATTTGCCAGTTGATTTCAATATCAACCTCTGCTTCACAGCTAAATCCGCTGAGATCGACACTTGGGGCAGAAGCAGCCTCACTAAAATAGTCATCATCATCGAAGCTGAATTCTGAGACAGTTTTGTAAAGATCACTTTCCTCGGTTGTTACGTATTTAGTGTTTTGCCACTCGACAGCACCCATCGGAGAGTAAGTACCTTGGTTGTCCGATCCGTGATCGTAGGCTCTGATCATCGACATACCAACTTCAGGCATGGTGATATCAAAACCAGAACCGGAAATGACAGCTACTGAATAGAGCTTTTCTGAGTCGTCGGCATTATTTGAACCACCTACAAAAGTACCGTATGCTTTAGTCGTTACTTCGTCGTCTGAATTGATCGTAATATTTTGTTTGTCGGTGATCGTAATGGCTGGTGACGAGTTGTCATCGACCTGTTGATAAAGACGTTCAATAATACGGTCTTTGGCAAAGTCAAAGACGAGGCCACTGCTACCGTCTTTCAGGTAAGCTGTGACAGAACTTGTGTACTTTGAAGTGCCGTACTGTTCATCAACTTGAATACCAGCCTCTGATCGAGAGTAAAGACCTGATTCAGGGTTGATTTCATAGTTTTCAGAGTTGGTCACGTTGCCTTGCTCACACATATAAAATTCGATTTTATAAGCATCAGGTGAATTCCCAGTACCAACAACTTTGATATGGGCAGCCATACCAACTTGACCATCCTGAACAATGTTGACTCTTACAAGCTTATCGTCGTCTTCTTGAGAGAAAAGTCCGGAGTAGTCATCAGAGGTAACTGTGTCAGACTCTTTTGCAAGCTCAAAACTACCCGCTTCCAAGTCAGAGATTTTTGACATGTAGCAAAGTGTACCCCCCTGAAGCGAGTTAAAGACATCGGCATTATGACTCGTTAGGCGACAAAGAGCGTCACCCCTTTCCATCGCATTTTTTTGTTCCTGGGTAGCTGACTGAGCAGCTGTAACGGCTGCAACAGCACCATCAAACATAACCTCATCAACCTTTGATGCATTATTTTTAAACTCAGAGATCTTAATTGGTGTTCCTTCGACTGCTAAGTTGAGGGCTGCAGCGGAAGAGCTGTCTGCCACCAAGGTGCTAATATCAGGGAGCGTATTGAGTGCTAAAGCCCCTGTTATGACAGATCCTGTGTCACTACCTGTTTCTGTTGTTTCATTGTTGGTTGTATCACTGTTTTTGTCATCGTTACTATCGCTGCCACCGGAACTACAAGCTGAAGCGATGATTAATGACACGCCAAACGTTAGTGCTTTTATTTTCATAATTTTGTCTACTCCGAAAGATTTGATTCACTTAATATCCCCAAAGACAAGCTCGGACAATAACTCTGGTTATTGAGTTAATTTTTTAAAATACAAAAAATTGTCTAGGTTCTGAAAAGGCAATTGACTTGAATATCAATCTACTATGAGAAAATGAGGATAAGGTAAGGTTTGTGGAAATGAAAAACTACTGGGCAGTTGATCGATAACTTTCTTCGAGTCTGATCGGCTCTCGTGGGCTCCAAGCCTCGTCGCGTCCAATAATACGCGCTTCGCAAAGTCCCACTGATGAAGTCAGGGCGACAGAAAAAGCCAAGAGTTTGGCCCTTAGTGACCTTCTTTGATTTGACATGAAAAAGTTGACCTGTGGACTAGGGATATCCGGTAGCCTTTTTAGAGCTTCTCTAGGAACGGAGCTTTTCCAAGCTTCACCAGCCGCTTGAAATGATTCAATCATCAACTCCTTAGTCGATTCATAGATGTCACGAGGAAGATAAGCGATGCGATCAGCGGCTTTATGAATTCTTTCCTTGCTACTCTCCATAGCGTCAATAAACGCATCCTTTTTAAATGCGCCTTTGACATCATTGATCAGGTCTTCGACTATA
>CAZBDM010000676.1:0-428 GCA_964490675.1 uncultured Oligoflexales bacterium | reverse complement strand
CCAAGCTTGGCGGCTTCCATTTGGTCGGCAAACCCCATACGCTCAAAAGCGTTTATCGTCGCTTTTTCAATCATAGCAAAGGTAAAAAAGCCAACCCCTAATACAAGCGGGATAAACTCACTGCCAAGTGCAGCTGTTAAAGCCATAAAATTACCGGCAATAGGAATGCTGACGTTTAAAAACATTATTTCTCGCTCGATCTTGTTATTAAGAGCGATAGCAGCTTCGGTCCATTTGATTTTAATGGCTTTTGACAAAGTATTTTGCAATGAAAAGGCAAATAGTGTTGACTGTAAATTGGTTAAAGAGGACCAGACGGAAGTCGCAACAACAGTGGTAAGAAGAGCGCTGTAAGAGATCAGTTCGTTTGATAGTCCAAAACTGAACAACATGTAATAGCTGACCCCGACAAAACAAAGTTCATAACC
>CAZBDM010000675.1:0-2585 GCA_964490675.1 uncultured Oligoflexales bacterium | reverse complement strand
GACAAAAGAAGTGGCAGGTCGCTTCTGGCAGCAAATGTCGATGCAAGAGTTGGCTCCCCAAAGTACGAGATACATAAGAGTTAGACTTATCTCTGTCCATGAAAGTGGGCCAGACAGTGATGGTTATTTTGATAATCTACTTCTCAAAGCTTTGTAATAAAAACGGCTTAAAGACTTCAACTGCCGACACGGTCAGGTTTGTTTCCTTTAACCGCATTCTTTTCAATGTGAGCTATGATCTTGCCGGCTACATCGATGTCCCCCGTATTTTCGATGCCTTCAAGCCCCGGCGTCGAGTTGACTTCCATAACAACAGGACCGTGGTTTGATCTTAAGATGTCGACACCGGCAACACTGAGCCCCATGCAGTTGGCTGCTCTTACGGCAGTCGAGCGTTCTTCAGGGGTAATCTTTATTTTTGAACTGGAGCCTCCTCTATGAAGGTTTGATCGGAATTCCCCTTCCGCTCCTTTACGCATCATCGAAGCGACCACTCGGTCTCCAACAACGAAACAGCGAATTTCTTCGCCATTTGCTTCTTTAATAAACTCCTGAACGAGAATATTTGCATTAAGACCCCTAAAGGCTTCGATAACCGACTCTGCAGCTTTTTTGGTTTCCGTAAGAACAACACCGATACCTTGGGTGCCTTCGAGAAGTTTAATGACAAGGGGAGCGCCACCGGCAATTTTGATCAGTCCTTCGATATCCTTAGTGGAATGAGCACAGCCTGTTACAGGAAGGCCGATACCTTTCTTTGCTAAAAGTTGCATACTACGCAGCTTGTCTCGTGAACGGGTGATCGCTAAAGATTTATTTAAAGTGTAGACACCCATCATTTCAAACTGTCTGACCACGGCTGAGCCGTAAAATGTATTTGAAGCGCCGATTCTGGGGATGACAGCATCCACACCTTTGAGCTCTTCACCTCCATAGAGGACGGTTGGTTTATGAGAAGTGATGTTCATATAGCAGCGTAGGTAGTCAATAACCTGGATTTCATGACCCCTTTCTTCTGCTGATTCTACAAGGCGTTTTGTAGAGTACAGTTTGGGACCTCGTGACAAGATAACAATTTTCATGATGATCTCCGTTTTAACTTTGGTTTTGCACCTAAAATATAAGAGTTCCCAGGGTTAACGAGTAAGTGTCCACGAACTGCTTCTCTGCCTAAGAGCATACGAAATCCCATTTCATCTCGATTGATTAAAGTTAACTCAATATCCCAAGTCATTCCTCCGATATTTATCGTCGTTATAATGACGGGCCGTAGGGTAACCTTACCACCAGAGTTTTTTACTTTTCTTTTTGCCACAAGTTCAGCTTCACTTTTGATGACTCTGCTGTTGTCTCTTTGGATAGGATGAACTTTAAAGGAGACATAGGTCTTTTTACCTACTTCAAACTCCTTTATATCAAAAGCATGTAGTGAGGAGGTTCTTGCGCCTGTGTCTATTTTTGCTTTGATTTTGCGAATGCCTAGATCCGGTAGACTAAGCCACTCCCTCCAACCAATGACAAGAAGATCCGCATAAAATTCTGCCTGAGCCTTGTCCTTCTTTGCTGGTGCTTTTAATTTACGAGTGCTTTGTTGTTTTTCCGTTTTCATACTGTCACATCGTCCAAATACTCTGCCACTTCTTCTGAAAGCTCTTCGATATTGTGTGAATCATCGAATGTGGCTATGTGATAAATCGCATCACCCTGATTCACAAGTGGAAGTTTGTTTTCACCGATAATCATTCCACTTGTTTTACACCTGATAGCCATACGGTTGTCGCCGAAAGAGTCTGAAATCTCTCCAATTTTTGCGCCCTCTTCGACAGCATCACCCAAGTGTTTAAAACTTCTCAAAAGACCGCTTTGCGGAGCTCTTAACCAGTAGGACTTGTTGGCTATATAAACAGGCTTATCTTTTTGAATTTTAAGTTTGTTATCAAGCATGCCAATTGATTCCATCAGTGAAAAGATCCCACTTAGTCCAATACGCACAACTTTTTCATCGATGCGTAGTCCTTCTCCTCCTTCAAAGACAAAGATTTTTACACCGAGATCTAGAGCTGCTTCTCTAAGCGAGCCATCCCGTAAGCGAGAATTTAGTATAACTGGGACTTGGAAAGACCTGGCCAATTTTTCTATCTTGTCATTTTCAATCCAGGCTCTAATTTGAGGGATATTAGAGCGATGATTAGAACCTGAATGTAGATCGACTCCGTAATCGGACTTTCTGACAATTTCTTCGATAAACTTATCTGCTATTCTCGCGCCTAAAGAGCCATTAGCCGAACCTGGAAAGGAGCGATTAAGATCGCGGCGGTCGGGAAGATAGCGCGACTTGTTGTTGTAGCCAAAAACATTGACGATTGGAATGGCGATAAGAGTCCCTCTGAGCTTTCGGAGTCGCTTATGACAGAGTAAGCGCTTGATGATCTCAGTTCCGATAATTTCATCACCGTGAATAGCAGCCGACACAAAAAGAGTTGGGCCATCTTCTTTTCCGCGTATCACGCGAATGGGCATATTAAGCTCGGTGTAATCATAAAGACGTGCCAGTTGTATAGCTAAAGTCTTACTTGTGCCTCTCT
>CAZBDM010000674.1:0-2595 GCA_964490675.1 uncultured Oligoflexales bacterium | reverse complement strand
CGAGAAGTGGTGGCTGCCTAAATTTCTGATCCACTAAATTTGACAATATCTCCAATCTCCTCCAAGCTAGTCGTTAAGTCTTATTTTACACGAACTGACTGCTCTATGTGCCATTTTCACAAATTCTTCGTGAAGCCGGAGACTTTCTCCCATTGGCCAAACAAGCAATCAACCTAAAAGCGGACTATTACCTTGAATTATCAACCTCTTACGATATCTTTTTGGAAAAATCTCCTCAAGCGGATTTACCATAGGCCGACAACCTAATCAGACTAAAATGTTAAAAGGAACTTTCATGCAAAAAAGACTATATCTTCTTTTGGGCATCATCTTCGTTGTAAATTGCAAGTCGGTATCAACTGAACAGCCTAGTAGCGACGTCGAAGCTTTCTCATACGGGAGTAAAGCAGTCTCCGTCTTTATTACCACCGATAAGCCTTGGGATTCGGCTGCAAATCCCGGCGACACTAAATTGCTCATATACTCTTGCATGACTTCAAGCAATTATGAAAGCTGCGTGCAAAAGCCCCTCAAAAAAAGCGAGATGAGTATCGTATCTTTTAAAGCGCAGCTCGCTAGCAAACTCAAACCAAAAGTAAAGCCAGCGACTGATCCTTATTGGCAAAACAATGATTTAATTCCCGATAGGATGGAAGCCTTGATCGAATCAGTACTTGGCAAGCCTTTACCCCCCATTGACGTAGCTGTGGCAAAGATCATGCGGAACCTTTTTGAGATGCTGCAGTCGCCTGAACTCGACGTCGTCGATAGCCTTGATTTAAAGTCAGTCTTTGAGCCCTTCCATGTCGAAGTCGCAACGCTTTTAGAACTTGATTTAGAACAGAAAGGAGATGACGATGAGTCCGAACTTGAACTTGTCAGTCGCTTTGAAGTAAATGACATGCAGTGTATCTATAGCGTCAATGAGGAACCGAAAAACGGCTTTCTTCATTGCTCAAATGGCACGCGGACATGTAGGTACAGTTGGGACTCAGCAAACAAGATGGACATTTTAATCGTCGACAAAACAAACTTTGAGTATAAGTACACGACGATCAGTGGCGAACGAAAAACAAAGAGTTCACCGTATCACAACCTCAAAATCTACGAAACATCAAACAAAAGATACTCCGATGCTGAATTAGTAAAAACAATTGAAACGAATTTGAAGAGTGAATGTAAAAGTAAGGATCTAACCGTGATGATTTCAGAAACCTATACCCAAACGGAATTAGACAGCCAATGTTTTATTGTTCAAGGCGATCTAAATACGCAAGGGGCATCAGAACTAATCGGCATAAAAATTAACTGCCCTAATGACAACTGGGCAAAAGTTTTTTGGAGCGCCAAGAAAGATAAAACCACTATCAGCTGTACTTGGCAACCGCTTATTGGTCATCCAAAGCCTCGCCTGCCCGACTTTGCGGGTGATATCAGAGCTTTCTATGGTGAAGTTAAAGACACAATGACCGCGTATTGCCAAAAAGCTGCAGAGCTTGAACGAGAAGAAAGATATCGTTAATAATTTAATGTATTTTAGACATTCGTGACTTATTACACCTTTGAAACCCCATTGACAATAGACTCTGAACGAGCCTAACTACGACACAACTCACGACGATCATCATACTCATGGCAGCAGCCGCTGCCGTATCGCCAGCATCATCCATAGAAAGCACTGCTACCGAAGCTAGGGGGGTATCAGGCCCGACAAGAAAGACGACGGCCGAAACGGTCGTCATGGCGTTGAGGAACACATAAGTCCCGACATTCACCAAAGTCGGAACACTAAGAGGTAAGGTTACTCTGGTGAGAAGTGTTATAAGCGATCTTCCCATCGAATCATTAGCTTCTTCAAAAGCTGGATCAAGCTGCTTGAGATGTGCATTTAAAGTCAAAAAACCAACCGTAAAGAAGTGAATGACGGTCGAAACAACCAGAAAAAACATCGACGGGAACATAAAACTCAGTGGATTGTCACGGTGATTAAAAAATATAATATAAGAAATCCCCAGAACCAGCCCTGGTATTGCAATCGGCATAATTGCACTGGTTTTTAAAAACCATTGAGTATACCTCCCTAACTTAGCTTTACTTACCAGATAAGATCCCGTAAAAATCACAACAATGCCCAACACGGCACTGAAAAAAGCCATCTTTAAACTATTGATGAAAGCCGCCCAACTGCCACCGTCTACACCATCAAACTGATAGTGCTGCCAAGTTAAGTCGAGATTATACGGCCAAAACTTTACAAAACTCGCATAGGCAGCCATACCCAGAAAGGCGACAATGATGCCTACTATAATCAAACAATAAAGCAGTGCAAAAAAATCTCTTGTGAGGTTTTTAGGTACATGAGACATTTTACTCGATCCACTGACGTAGCCGGATTCTAAACCTCCAGCATAACGTTCGACAATGACTGCCAACAGCGCGGGAAGCATAAGAATAATGCTATAAACGGCACCCATACTAAAGTCTTGCAGACCGACAACTTGTTTATAGATACCGGTGGCGACCACTTCATATTGACCACCGATGACTTTTGGGATGCCAAAGTCTGTCATCGCTAAAGTAAAGACGACCATGGCG
>CAZBDM010000673.1:0-2597 GCA_964490675.1 uncultured Oligoflexales bacterium | reverse complement strand
CTCAAGAAATCCAGCCAAACTTAGTCAACTTGTCGGATATATCTAAATCAGAGTAGTTCTGATTCTGCTGTTTAATCGCTTCGTTTATTAAGTCTAGAGCGCCTGCCTCAAGACAAAAGACTCCTTTATGATTCGTGTTTTCTTGAAGACTTTGTGAAGGATCAACTCCCTCGTCTTCATCAACAACCACTATATCTAAAGGAATCGGCAGTTCTGGACGAACAATTAATTGTAAAGCACTTTCTTCTCCCAAAATCGGATGATGACAAACCTCACTGGATACGACATAAATGGCATAAATACGCCACCCTGGCTCGATGTGTTTCTTGTTTTCTCCAGCCACAAACACGAGGTCACCCGGACGAGCATCTTCACCGAGAGACTTAAAGATCAAATCAATCTCATCATCATTTGCCGTCTGCATCCTAAAAATATCTTTTACGTCAAGCTGCAGAAACCACGACTGAGTCAGCTGGGTATCGTCATTTAAGATCGGATCATTATTTAACTGTCTGTTTGATTCTTTTAGTTTTTCAATTTGAAATGCTATATCTGTATATGGCAGGTTTGCTTCTTTTCTGAACTTAATCGCCCTTTGATAAACAAGAATTGCATCTTCGACAAAATCTGGTTCATAGTCGGATTGCACCTGTAAGGCTCGTGCCAGGCCGATAAGTGTATCTGGATGCTCCCCTTCAATTTCAATTGTTTTTTCAAAGTTGACCATCGATCGTTTGGCATGACCTCTTTCAAGCTGTGTCATAGCAAGGAAGTAACAGAATTCAGCTCTATCTGGATAACACTGAACCAAAGTGGCAGCCGCGATCTCGGCTTCTTTGAGGTTCTTGTTTGCATAATGCTCATGAAACTCAAGTTCAATTTTAACAGGCGCACCTGAGAAGACTTGATCAACATAGTTGACGATACCTGTCAATCTTCGCAAATCGTTTTTCGCTACCAAAGATTTAATAAGAGTGTTCCAAGTGACATAATCGTAAATCGGTCCATTAAAGTCGAGAAGCGGCATCTTGCCCTTTTCACTGGCCCTCGACCAGAGGACTTGTTTGAGCTCAGAGACATAAGAAACTTCGTTAAACTCTGACAGACAGCTTAACTCTAAGCGAGCGGCATCAATTTCATCGAGTTCGATATGGCAAAGGCCTTTCAAAGCATGCCAAAGAGCTTTTTCCTCGGATGTCTCTGCTTCAGTAGCCCTTAATAGGAGATGTTTAGATAAAACATTTAGTGATGGTTCATCCTGGCGCATGGCCATGCATTCAATCCATAGGCGGTACATGCTCGCTTCATTTGACTGTTTAGGCTCTTGCGCAATCATTTTTGAAAGGTAGGCTGATGCTTCCTGATAAAGCCCTCCCCAGTAAAGCCTCAGAGCAGTCAAATACGCTTCGTATGCTGCTGGATGATCTCTTTTGAGTGGGTTACTGATCTGCGATGACATAAGTTTATGAGTCATGTGTAGCCTCAAAGCTTTAAATCTTAAAATGATGCTTCGTAGAAAGCTTTCGGCTTCTAAGGAATAGACTTAATTGTCCAAGAAAGGAAAAGATTACCCAGAGAAAGGCCAAGGGTATCTTCTTATAAACGGGCGAGCACCGCAAAACGGTGCATTCGCCGTAGATGCTAGACAAGAGCGCCAATAGATTGACGTGGAAATAAGAATGCTCTTAGCTAGCGATATTTCCTACTACCTGACGCACTTTAGCGACTTCACCTGCTTTGGCTTCTTGCGCTGCTATTTCAATATCGTCAGCGCGATCGATCAGAACTTCTCTTAGTTCGTCATAACAATCATCACAGATTGCTTTTCCGACCGCATCAGCATTGATCTCTTCCCAAACCATTAAAGCCGTTAGAGCTTTTTCGCTGAAGTCTCTGTGGCGGCATATAGCTTTGGTTTGGCAGTTAGGACAGCAACCATCGACGGGCGCGTTGGCGATTTTGCTCACCACGGAATTTGCGCCTTTAGCCTTTGTTTCGGTCTTTGCCGCTGTTTTTTTCTTAGCGCCTTTTCGCATAGACGCTCCCTTTGATGAGTTACTTCTTCTTTCTTTTTTTACTGCTACTGTTGCCATAGCACCTACCCCGCTTTTGACGCACGTTTAAGCGCCATCTGTGTTTAGACTAACCGAGACTGATCAGAAAGTTCGGCGTCAGCATGCGAAACTTTAGAAATACTAAAAAGCTCAATATTTCTAAGTTTTTGCTGGAACCAGATTAAGTCCAGCTCCGCACTTACAACCGCCCTCTCAGGCCAATCTACTACCAATGTTTGATAACTTTGCTCACGGATCATTATCTATAAACTACGTCCAAAGTCAAATTTTTTCTGGCTATTCGGCCAGATAGACTCATTTTTTTTTGAAAACGCTGCCACTCGGGCCTTTAAAGAGCCGATCTGGCACCCTTCCTTTACTCTTTTTGAGATGAAGAGGCGATAAGAAGGTTTAGTTGGCCTTTAAATAAGGTTCGTGCTCGAAATAGTAGCGTAAGATTTCCTGCTTAATGTTGTGGAAGCGCAGGTCGTCTGTCCTGGTTGTCAGAAGAGGCTTCCAGATGTGATTAGCTTCACTTTCAGA
>CAZBDM010000672.1:0-2626 GCA_964490675.1 uncultured Oligoflexales bacterium | reverse complement strand
TTCACCCTTTTTTTCAAGACGCTTCTCAGTCGTTTTAGTTGGCTGAAGACCGCCACAACCAGAGAGGAAAAAGACTCCAATGATCATGAGGCATATATATAAATAAACGATGACTGCGTGATAATAAATCTCTCTATACATGATGGTCCTTTAAAACTCTTGATTTTCTATTAATGCACTTTTCTCATCAATCGACGCTAAGGTTATTTTTCTTCTTCTTCCCCTTCTTCTTCTTCTTCCCCTTCTTCCTCTTCCTCTTCTTTCTCTTCCTCAGTTTCTTTTTCCTCTGTGTGCTCTTCGTTTTCGGAATCTTCTTGGCTTCTTATTGATTCGACCGACTTCTCAATACGCTCTTGGACGTACTCAAACACTTTTTTAGTGATTTCTTCTGCCTCAGCGGTCAGAGAAATGTCACTTGAGAGGATTTCAAATAAGGTCGCATCTGCCTCTTTGAGCGAGAAGTCAAACCACTTATCAGTGAGGAAGCGGACATTGACATCGAGGCTTTTATCTGGATTGATATCTGAAAGAGATTCTGTAGAGTTTTCAGTAATGGGTAGTTCTAAAGACACACGACTTTTAAAAGTAAGAGTCTTTTCATTTCCACTTAGGTCGGTAAAGACCCCAGCAAAGATGATCGAATAGTCTTTTAATTCTCCAAGAGAGTCCTCTTCTGATGCCTCTATCTTAAGTTCCAATGACGAATAGTCTTCTGGTGATAGTTCGATATCTGGTAAAGCCGGAGAATATTCTCCTTTAATCAAGTCGGCGGCAAATGGTCCTGTTAATTCTTCCTTATCATCGACAGCTAAAATTTTTATCTTTCTCACACTGATTTCTGCACGCGTCAGTTTTATGTATCCACCAATCTCACCGTTTTCTTTGGTTACAGGGATTTTTTCGAGAGCTTGACTTTGTTTTGAAAACGCCACTAGCTTAAGGTTAATCGAAGTCATCATTGTTGGGTCTTGGTTAGGATCATCTTTTTCAGTCGTTTCAGCAGTTGTTTCGTCATCTGCATTTTTTGGATTGGCAAGCCATGTCGAACATGAAACCAAAACACTCAGCAACAAAATAAACGGCAATATTAATAATGATTCTCTAACTTTCATCACAGGTCCTTCGTGAAAGGAAATAACTGGGTATTAAATTGATAAACATTTTCTTTTGATTTTGCTTCGCCTTCTAAGGCGACGATCTTTTCGCAAGCCTCATAGGCGATTTTTTTAGCCTTGAGGTAGGTTTCTTCATCCATACACAGAGTAATCGCATTATAATCACGCTTGTTATCAGGCACCCTAGTTATCGAATCGGCTGCAATTTCGAGAATCTTTTGATGAAAACGAATCGATGCCAAAATACCTGTCCTTCGATTAGGGCGGATATCTTTTTCGGCAAGTTGATATCCTGGAGCGTCCTCATTCTTAATAATCAGTCCAAGATTCATCAAGAGGTCAATACTTTCTTTGATCTCTTGCGGTAAAAGTCTACCGTAAAGTCTTTTTTGAAAACCCTCTTCTGATGTTTCAACATGATCAAGTTGCATCATTTCTCTGAGCACCGGATGATACCACTGAGAATAGTACTCGAGGTTTTGCTGATCTTTAGACGAATCTAAGTGGTCTGATCTTATTTCGAGAAGTTTATTGAGGTGCTTTTCTCGACCAGCTACTGTCCTCTCGTTAATATACTTCACAAGAAGCAGCAGGTACTTTCTTTGTTCTGACCTGATCTTTAATGTCTCACAGATTTTCTTAGCTCCTTTTTCAGTGAGCGTTCTTCTGCGCAACATAATTTCACGAACATTGTTGGATCTTGGATAACCGATATCTTCTGCAAATTGATAAAAGCTATAGGCTCCTACCTGAGCCTTTATAGCCTTAAAAAGAGCATCGAGATATTCGCGGTAATCTAAAAATGGAATGATCGAAACAGAATGTGCTATATTTTGAAGTTCAATCTTTTTCATGTTTCGCTCACCCCTCCTACAATAAGCTTAACGGCAGAAAAAAACTGAACTAAAGAAAAACTTTTTAATTTAATATTATTAGGATGTTATATCTAATCAATACAAAATCAGATGAAAATTCTGGACCATCTCACTGACTCAGCTCTTTACGAATCCGCTGCACACGTTGCTTGATCATTTCACAGCGTTGCGGGTTTTTGGCGCACTCTTCCTTGCGGTGCTTACCGTACCCACCTGGTCTCTTGAATTCCTGTTTGTAGAGATAACTCGCTAGGGCCTTGTACTGGTCTTCCGTATAAGGAAGCTTGTTCATAAGGCCAAATTTCGCTACTGCATTTGGCATCAGAGATTCTTCCTTAGTTGGATTCATCAGAAAGCGCACCATGGCTTTTACGAAGGTTGCCTCGTCCTTAAAGTGTTCGATATAGTGATTCTTTACCGCAAAAGCAGGAGGGGCGACTCGTTTGTCACGAAAGTCTGGGCCTTGAGGGGCCGAATGACAAGTCGCACAGACGGTATTGAAGGTTGTCGCAGCATCGAACGAAAAAGCCGGCGCTGAAAGTAAAAGAAAAGTTGAAGACACACCAAGCAAAGACTTAAGCATTGCAATCTCCTCGAGTTATAACCGAATTTAGTGGATGAAAGAAAGTTGGCAGC
>CAZBDM010000671.1:0-2631 GCA_964490675.1 uncultured Oligoflexales bacterium | reverse complement strand
TGCTCAATGGTAAGAGTCGTCCAGGCTGCCGTTGCTAGGGTATAAATGGCGACATCTAAAGGTGATGCGAGTTTGTCTGATATGCCAAGTGATGCCATGGTTACGTTAGAAGCGCCTAAGAAACCAACCTCGAAATAGAAGAGCATTAAGTTTTTCATCCAAGGATTTGTCTTTGCGCGGTAGCTCCTTGACGTCAAAGTTGACATGGTATTGAGAAGTAAAGCTTGTGTTTCATTTCTTATGAGAAAGTAGGCGGATAAACTTCCGGAAACGAACCCCTGGATAGCGAACTCTGCTAGGTGATCGACATGACCAGCTATAATATCATGGAAATCAGCTCCACTATTGATAGAGAGTGAGAAAATCGTCATTGTCATAGTTATTGCGAAGCGAAGAGACGCAAGTGGTGCGTTTTTGGCAGCTTGTGCAGGCAAACCTTCGAAGCTATATTTTGCATCGAGAGCGTCTGAAACTCTGTAGCTTCTCGAACCGACGAAAATCACCCTTTTGCCACTTGGATGTTGTTCTACAATTTCAGTCAGAGTTGCATCAGGAATTCCGGCAGGGACGGCGTCATCAGGGACCAGACCGGACGTCACCCTCGCAACGATATTGTTTTGGCCATCAATGGCGACCATCGCTTCGACGCCGATAAACTCAGCAGCTGAAACTTGCAATCTGTAGAGCTCTTGGGGGTCGAAACCAGCAACATCTTGGAAGGTCTCGGGAGCCTCGACGACTAGAGCGACGTAAGATCCATCTGGGGCAGCTTTTGTTAAGTCGGAAAAGTAATCAACAAAATCAGCAACTTCTAGAGGACGTGATCCAACGGCTTGCTTCATGCCGCGTAAGTCATCCATTGAAATCGTGAAAACGATTGGGGTTAGGGAGTAGCTTGGAGTGACGCTATGCAGTGGAGATTTTGAGAAGCCGACTTGTGAGAAGACAAAAAGCGTTGAGATGAGGAGTTTTATCAGGATTTGCGGGATTAAGCTTTTGGGTATCAGCAACGCGTCCTCCGTTTCATCACAGACAGCTGGAATCTTTTCAATGAAAGGCTCGTTCTGCGTTTGTAAGCCTTTGTTGAGGAGCTTTCGGAAGGCGATCGATTAAGAATGGCTTTCAAAGATAAAATGTTTGTGATTCCTTTTGGGGAACTAAATACAATCATGACACATGCTCTCGAAACAAGATTCCGTTCGGGGACGATCTTCAAGCGACAAAGAATCGATATGACACGAGAGTTTTATGGTCAAATGGTGAATGACTCGCATGTGGAAATCATTAGGTTTTTTTTTGGCTGAGCGTCCAAATACTGACATTTTTGTAGGATGAATGCCCGATTTTTTCCGGTAATTACTGAAAAAAGTGAATTGGTGGTCTTTTGTTCTCGCCATATTGCTTCCTCAATGTCTTGCAGATTCCTTCACAATGACTTTTGAGATTAACTCTCTATGTCGAATGGGCTATAGTTTGATGTCGAAGACACTCTAGCCGACTTCAAAAGGAGACTTTTATGAGGAACACGCTCAGTATTTTTCTTTCACTTCTACTTTTAACTTTGACAGCTCCTGCTGCTCACGCAATTGTTGACGCGCAACTTCTTGTGGGTAAGCGTTGGGCAGAGTTCGACTCGCAAAATACAACGAGCGGTGTGCAAGCAACAGAGACGATCGTTTCGGCACACGTAGATCCTATTCCGCTCGTTCCTGTCTCCTTTGGGGCACGCTTTGCCTATCAAGACTGGAACGAAGGTGATTTTGGCGGTGCTGATTCTGTTGAAGCCAGTGATCTCGGTCTGGAAGTTATGGCCTGGTTACCTATGGTTCCCTTTATCACTCCTTACGGTAAGGTGAGTTACTCGATTTTGACACCACTCGTTTCTACTCAAAAGAGTACGACCACCAATAATGGCGTCACGACAGAGACAGAGACCAAGACAGTTTGGAAAGGCACGGCGCTTCATTTTAGTGCAGGTATCTTATACCCTGTGCCAGTGATTCCTCTCCTAAGCTTTATGTTGGAAGTCGGTATGTCACAGGGGACTTACGAGATTGAGGAGCTCTCCATCGACGGTAGTAAGTCAGATTTAGATTCCGGTTCCGACAACGACATCGATTCGAACTCTACGTCCTTTGCCTTCGGCCTAAGGGTTCACCTATAATTGTTAACTAAAACAGGCACTTCGCCTCTCATGGGAGTGCCTTTTAAGTTTTCCTTATGTTCTTTTCCTTTTCTCATCATCATTCGTTCATGGTATGTAGAGACGGCCCGTCGCGGTAGAGTCCGAACGTCAATTTGCTGGGAAACCTATGTTATTACGTCTAATCCTTCTCATGACAGTTGTCCCTATTCTCGACATGATTGTTGTGATTGAGGTGCATGCTTGGATTTCTCAGACCTGGGGAAGCACCAACGCATTCATCATCACCTTTGGAAGCATTATCTTAACGGGTATCGTAGGAGCGAATCTAGCTAAGTCGCAAGGCTTTCAGGTGGTCAGCCAAGCTCAAAAGGCTAGCGCGAGAGGGGAAATGCCGACCGATGCACTAGTAGGAGGAGTGCTCGTGTTGGTCGGGGGGGCTTTGCTGCTGACTCCTGGTTATATTACCGATACAATTGGCTTTAGCT
>CAZBDM010000670.1:2259-2633 GCA_964490675.1 uncultured Oligoflexales bacterium | reverse complement strand
TAATTAATCCTTGGCCATTCAATGCACCATTGATCAATCGTGTGACGCCCGAACGGCTGTCGGTTTTGGTTTCACCCTGAATACCGTTTGCCTTGAGCAGGCTTTGGTCTTTTTCAGTGACGAGATTGGGACGTATGACCTTTTTTCCAATTGCGATCTCCGATCGTTTTTTGATCGAATAAACGCCTTGATCTTGTGCAACAAAGGCATGACCCGCTGCCGACACCAGCAACGTTGCAGACACAGCAGCTGCACATTTACCAAGAATCCTCATGAAAACCCCCTTCCGAACTGGGCATGGACCGGACCCTAATCCTTCAGGATTCCGAGACACAAAACTGTACCTAGCCGAGACAAGAGATGTTCACCCTGCC
>CAZBDM010000670.1:0-2249 GCA_964490675.1 uncultured Oligoflexales bacterium | reverse complement strand
GCCCAACTGATCCACGCATAAAATTTGGATAATCTTATTAAACAGAGTAAAGATGATGTCAGACTACGGCAAATACTCTGCTGATCTCCAATTTACGCTGTGATTTCATGATGTTGTGCTTAAATTTAAATCTTACTGACCGGCTGGCCAATTAAAACGGAAAAACAATCCAATAATTTCAACGTGTTATATTTCTTAACAAAAGAAAATACCGAGTCAATACAGCTCACCTCCCCAGAGTGCCTGACCTTCAAGCATTGCAAGGACTTTAGGTTTTCATCGAAAAGCTCAGTTTTTAAACTCGACCCTAAAAAGACCCGCTTCCTCGTGAAAGAAAGCAGGTCTTTTCGGAAGCATCCTTGCTACCGCAAATCTTTGATTATGGAATCAGGTACTTTCCTGACCCAGCGATGGTGATATTCGGACCGTTAGTGTGAATCCCGTGAACGTGGACCGATTTGCCAATCACGTCGTTAGACCTTGCTACACTGATGACAAAGCGATGAGAAGCATCAACCCCTGCATGAGAACAGGCGGTGTCGACAGCGGCTTCACTGTTGCTATTGGCTTTTTTCCCGACAAGGAAAGTTCCACCTTGTCCAGCTGATCCACCGATATAGACGTGAACATCAATCGAACTCGAGATGCCCTTAAGACAAGCCCAACCAGCGATCTGAATATTGCTTCCATTTCTTTTTACGCTATCAACATAGCCTACGATGGGGTTGTCAGTTGCGTTTGCAGAAGCAGAGCTTTTTGGCATCCAGAGCTTTCCAGAGTTACCGATGGTGAGGTTGGCTCCATTTGGATTGATGCCGTGAACATGTATCGACTTCCCTGCGTTTGCGTCATTAAGGGGAGTTGAAATGACGAATCTGTGAGAGCCATCCTGATCGTGCATACAAGCTTTATCGACTGCTGCCTCGCTCGAGGAATTAGCGCGTTTTCCCGTTAAGAAGGTTCCACCCGCACCGGCAGCACCGCCAACATAGACATGTACATCGATTGAGTTCACATCACCTTCAACACATGCCCAGCCGTGAATTTCAACATTGTTTCCTCTTACTCTTACAGCGTCAACGTGGCCTTTGACCTTAAAAGAAGGCTCGGGAACAACGTTTGCGACCTCTGGCATCGTAAAACGACCAGATCGACCGATCGTTAGGTTTGCTCCATCCGGATTAAGTCCATGGACATAAATTTTCTTTCCGGAATGTTCGTTAGAAGCTGGAACGGCAAGCATGAATCTATGAGAGCCATCTGTTCCCTCGTGTAAACATGCAGCGTCGACAGCTGCTTCACTGCCATTACTTGCCTGACCAGCTCGCACGAAAGTCGCGCCTGCTTGTCCTGCAGAATTTCCTACGTAAGCGTGAACAGCAATTGACTCTGCACTTCCAGTCACACACGCCCATCCTCTTACCTCTACGTTGTTACCAACGAGTTTAACAGAGTCAATGTTTCCTTTGACGTAGCCGACCCCTGTTGCTTGAGGAGGACTGTCGTTATTACCACCAGTGCCTGGGTTGCTTTGACTTTGAATTTGCGAATTGATCCACTGAAGGCCTCTTTCAATGCGAGCACTACAAGACAGAACTGTGTCTGCTTGTCCATTCTGATCACTATCTAAGAAACCACCGAATGAGTTGACAGCGACCAGTTCAAGAGTTCCTGTTTTGAACACGGGACCACCTGAGTCACCACCATTGATTCCTTGGAAGCCTGGATTTCTTTCCATATTGGGGCCACCATATGTACAAATGTTATCAGATGGATTAGCCGTCCCTTGAAGATTACCGTCGACATACTGATCAACTTTAAGATCAACTTGATAGAGTTGGCCGATCTGATTACTGTTGTTTGCTGTCCTCAGACCATAGCCAGCAAAGCGAATTTCAGAACCAATGATGATGTTTGTTGGATTTGGTAAGCTTGCGAATCTACGATCTGTCACCGGTTGATCGAGTTTAACCAAGCCATAGTCGAAGAAGATCGACTGAATACTTCCAGTAGGAGTATTTGTCGTTTGGTAAGATGGGTGAGCCATAGTCGTACCGGTTACCGTTTTTACTGGCGCGTTTAAAGCGTCAGTTCCAAAGCGAACTTCCACTTGCGGATCCTGTGGATCATGACAGTGACCAGCCGTAAGTAGCCAGGTCGGGGCGATCAAGGTACCAGAACAAATGTTAGCTCCGTTTCCGCGTCGGTTGTAAATCATACCCATCGCAAGAGCTTCAGCCGAACCTGCA
>CAZBDM010000669.1:863-2635 GCA_964490675.1 uncultured Oligoflexales bacterium | reverse complement strand
TCTCTTAAGATTAAGATTCCTTCTATCATTATTGCAGTCGCAGGAGTATTCCTTCTGAGTGCAATTATCACTCAAATCGTAGTGTTCAATCAAACTTCATCTGAGTACGATGATATTTCAGCTCAAGAATCGATTAAATCACTTGAAGCTTTAATTTCGCAGCAAGAAAAGGCCATGCAATCTCGACTAGGATACACCCTAAGAGGTGACTTTATTATTCCCCTGAGGGGAGACACAGTTATAGAAGAGGATTGGGAATCTCTCTTATTGGGATTCGGCAATACAATGTCTTTAAAATACGGACTATTCGGTGTGCTGACTTATAGTAGTAAAGGCAATCTTCTCCACACAAACTATATACAGAATAAATCCATCTCTAAAAAAGATATGACAACTATTTCCGAAAACCAAGTATTCAAGTCTCTACTCAAAAAAGTCCTAGCTGATGAGACAAGTCGATTAGAGTATCTATCGGTAAACAACACCTCCTATCGCATCTCATTTCGAGCAGTTACTGGCGGTGACGATAGACTTTCAAATATTGTAGTGTTGATCACAACTTTAAACTCCATCTTTACGGACCTGGAATCTCGCTTTGGTAATAGAGTCATCGCTAGAGTCGGGAAATCCTACTATGGTCTTAAAAACGAAAAGGAAATAGAGCTTCTAAATGAGCACAATAAAAAACTTGTCATGGAAGATAGCGAAGGTAATCAAAAAATCATTCGCATTAAACACTTGGCGCTCCCTAGATATGTGTTTTCAGAGGAAAGTCAGTTATTTCTCTTTTCCGACGAGACGAGAATTTCTCAAACCATGAGAAGCTTCATAGGATCATTCACCTTGATTGCTTTCGCACTATTTTTTGTCGTCTTAATTGTGGGACTAGCATTTGGAGTGTCTATGAGTCGCCCGATTGAAAAAGCACTGATCGAAGTAAGAAATGTTTCTGAAAGTCTAACAATAGAAGCTCAAAACCTTAGTGAAGCAAGTAAAAACTTGATCGATGCTACATCCGAACAGTCCATAACCCTCGAACAAACTTCCGCAAAGTTTGCAGAAATCATCGGGATTATCAATAACACTGTATCTAACACGACTCGCGTGAGCAAAGACATTGAAGAATCAACAAAAGCTGGTGAAAAAGGTGTTTCAAACATTAAGAATGTCCTAGAGTCTGTTTCTGACATCTCAAAATCAAACGATAAACTGAAAGAAATGGGGCAATTTATCAAAAATATCGATGAAAAAACGCAGATCATTAACGACATTGTCTACAACACCAAAACACTTTCATTTAATGCCGCAGTAGAAGCTGATCGAATTGACCTGAAAGCGCAAGGATTCTCTGTTATCGCTGATCAAATCAGAAAATTAGCTCTAAGTAGTGGTGAAACATCCATCGAGATTCAAGATACCGTGAAAATTGGCTATTCTGAAATCAACGACATCATGGAAGTTACAGGTGACTCAATCTCATTCGGCAAAGAAGTTTCTGACGAAGTCAGTGAAATGTTTTATGCGATACAGAAGAACATCGCTAACATAAAAAGCAAAGTGAAAGAAATATCACTTGCTGCTCATGAACAAGAATCCGCCCTGAAACAGACTAACGAAGCGGTAAAACAATTGGAAAACGACGCTACAAATATTTTCGATAAATCAACTACGTTAAGGAATCAATCACGCAGACTGCAGAGTTTCTCTAAGCGACTTGAAAAAAGAGTACAGCAGCTGTCCAAGGTAGTGTTTGGCGTAAAAGCTGCTTAACC
>CAZBDM010000669.1:0-853 GCA_964490675.1 uncultured Oligoflexales bacterium | reverse complement strand
ACCGATTTAAATCACTATTTTTTCTTTTCGACACCATCTTTTGGTTTTGCTGCCTCTTGAGCCTTTTCCTCTTCTTCTGCTCTAATATCGACGAAGTGAGACCCTCTTTTTAATTTGTGTTGGACAATGACACCTTCTAAATTGCCCGGTGGCGTGAAGGTTTTATCGGCAATTGTAAATTCAGAATTACCATTCATCATTTCCCGAATGGTAATTTTGGCGTCTTTGTCATGGCCGATCTTTTCTTTCGCAGCCTTGGCGAGATTGTCTGCAATATTAATAATTTTCTCTATGCGTTCTATTTTCTTGGTAGTGACTGCCAACTTAGACTGGGATGCTCCTGCTTTGTCAGATTTTAATTGATCTTCTATAAGCTTCTTCTCTGACAAAAATTCTCTTTGGGACTTTTTGAGTTCTTTCAGTCGTTGATTTCTATGAAGAAAGGTATCATGCCACTTCCAATCAAAACCACAAGACACCCTCGTCTTATCGACATTGTCATGTCCCAAGTTTTTGACTATTACGTTGCCTTTAGTGCGAAGCTTACCCGCAAGGATCTTGCCCTCATCTTGAGCCACCTCCACATCACCCATACAATCTAGTCTACAGTTCAACATAGATTTCGCCACTTTGACATTACCATATACGGTGATATTAGAGTTATCTATGAAACTTGCCTGAAGATCGCCAAAAACGATAACTCGACCTTTTGCCCCTGTAATTATACCCCCTTGAACGATCAAGCTGCCCCTTACACAAACATCCGCTTCGAGCACTTCACCATCGACTTGAAGATTTCCTTCGACATAAGCTTTAGCTCCTGTATCTACGGACCCCTGAACGACTGCGTCAC
>CAZBDM010000668.1:0-2641 GCA_964490675.1 uncultured Oligoflexales bacterium | reverse complement strand
AATCAGCTCTCGCCATTCGTTTCCCAAGCCTAAAGCCAAAATTCATCAAGCTTGGCAAACCCTATCGTCCGATCTTTGATGAAGTGATGCGGAGAGCTCCTAACAAAAAAATGATTATGCTCGGGGATCAATTACAGACAGATATTTTGGGAGCGCACCGTGCTGGATTAGACAGTGCGCTTTTGGGAACGGGTTTAAGTGATCTCAGTAACCTAAACTATATCGATAATGTCAAACCAACTTATTTACTAAAAAGCCTAGATACTTGATCAATTAATTAATTTGCTTTTTTGCACTACGAGCTTCATCAACATCTTTCAGCAGAATTGAAGCTTTCTCAAATCATCCGATATAGATTATGAAAATCATCCCCTTACCAGGAGTGATTTGGAATAATTACAGGTCGAGAAGATTTTTAATATTTCTGATTCTGTGGCTAACGGGGGGAAACCCTCAACTAATGAGGAAAATTTAACTTATTCATAATTGAGGACCGTAAAGTTTCTAATGTCTTCATAGCGATAACTATTTGGCCAGTAGGCTTCGCTTAGGACAATAATGTAACCATCATCGTGGTTAAGGTTGTAAACTTCTCCATAAATTGTTTTACCGTTAATTTCAAAACCTACCATGCGTCCAACGCTAAGATCCATCGCCATCTTCGTAGGAGGGTTAGGATCATTGGTCAATGGATAAGAACTCAAAGGCTTCTTACGCCCCCTCGTCACTCCATTAGCTAATTGCTCTTCTAACTTATCAAGAGTTACGGCTGGATGGTCTCGTTTCCACTGATTTTTGAATTCTGTCCAGGCAGCGCTGTCTCTTAAAGCTTCATAATTCTCGAGAAAGGTATCTGCCGGGTATTCGATCGCAACGACTGGATGGCTGAAAAGAGAGCGACCGAACATCGTACGGAGGTAAGTACTCGCAGTTAAAACCTCTTTGACGTTTAAATCAAGATCAAGAATGAATCCGTCATATAAGACGACATAGTGCGCATCCCATTGATCACTTGGCCTTCGACTTCCTTGATGATACATCAAATTGCCACCTGGCTTAGTCAGAAACTCCAAGAGTGAGGCCTTTTTAATATCAAAATTCTCTTGCTTATAGCGTTTCAAAAAAAGTCCTAGAAAGAGATCTAAAGAAGTACTTCTTTGAGAAGGAACCGAATCCCGCAATGCTGTCAACAAGTCGACAGCATTTTTAAAACAGGCAACACATTGGTATTTATCGTCATAGTGCTCGAGAAAAACTTCAACAATTGCTTTTGGACAGCCCTTTAAGGGTCGAGCATGCAAGCCGGCCAAATTTGGCAAGCATGTCACTGAAAGGCCACAAACAAACGTCAAGATTTGCATTCTATGTAAGAAAAACCCCAGTAAATTCAATTGGCTCTCTTTTTGCTATTAATTTTTTTTGAAAAAGGAGGAAACATGAATCGTCTTTATCATATCATCATTTTGTTTGTAGGTTTCAACGCTTATTCAACGAGCTATTCTAGTCAAAAGTACAGCGAAAGTTGGATGATCGACTTAGGGGTTTCGACAGGAACAGCAGCCGGCAAGATAAGAGACGACCTGGGTAAGATGGACTACGGTGAAGACGAAATCATGATTGGCTATCTAGGTAACAGGTTTCATCTCGGAGTTACCGGTCACTACTACAATCTAGAACCACAAGAGTCATCCTTATCTAACTCTCTATCACAAACGGTTTTCGAAGCAACTGGAATTGGTCTTCAAAGTGGTTTCACCTGGCATCGCCTTGGTCTTTTTGCTGGAATCACAAAAGCCAAAATAGATAACGTCAAGTCTACGACGGAAGACATCAACTTTGGAGAGGCGCATATCGACTTTTTCCATCGTTACGTAGGAATCAAACTTCTTCTTGTCACATGGGACGCCGTCAGCATTGATGCACAGGCTAAGTTAGCCAAATTGACCTTTGATGAAGCCGCCTCAGACTTTGCAATAGGAGATCAATACGTCAGTTCCTATCGTCTTGGTTTGACCATGTATCTTGATTTTGATGGATAGCTGCGAAAACAGAGAATTTACGACTCGACACTTATCGTTATGTCTTCAAGACTTCAGCTGCAATTACTTTTGTCCGTAAGTTTGCATGAGCTTATTTCGTAAAGATCGATCCCCTAAGTCACTTCCAAGTTTGCCATTGGTCATCACACAATAGCCTAGTTCAGTGACGAAATAGCCTGGGTAGTCTTTTCCCCAAGATTGCCCGGATGATCCATGACGATAACCGAGATTGTGTCCAAGCTCATGAGCGATCGCATGAATCCAACGACTCATAAGTTCAGACTGTTTGTTCTTTTTAGCATAGACCTTTGCGTCAAGACTGATGCGATCTTCATTGAGAGACACATCGAGATTGACGAACTCGTAAATGCGTTGATCAAATTCAGCGACTCCCACTCTTGCTGCACCGATCACTTCCTTTGGCAGGTTTTTCTTGCGAACGATAACACTGACGCGCTTGCTTTTGTTTAGCATGGGTATCTGTCTACCCCAACGGTCCCTTAGCTTATCTTTATTTTGTCGCCAGCTATTGCGATAGGCACACTGCGCAATCTCATACTTTGCGATACGCTTGAAGACCTGTTCAGCAGCTCTTTTGACAA
>CAZBDM010000667.1:613-2642 GCA_964490675.1 uncultured Oligoflexales bacterium | reverse complement strand
CCAGAGACCCTCTCTGAAAAGATTGTGACGACATTTGATAATGAAAAAGCCAAAATCATCGATGCTCTAGCTGCCATCACCAACAATGCTGATGACCGAGCTGCTGCTCTGGTCCAGAGAGGCTTCACTGATCCTGTTTCAACTCAACAGGTTCTTTGGCAAACCGCTGACGATTGGAACTTTAACCGTGTGAGTGGAGAAGCAGGCCATGCTTACCTCCAGTGGCCGGTAGCAAACGATAAAGGAGAATAAGACCATGCCTGTGATCAATGCCACTGCTAAAGTAATATTGCTTGTGAGTCTCTTGTTGTCAGTATCCTGTGCAACAACAAGCTCGAACGAAAAAGACAACAAAACAGGACTATTTGGTGACGAAGAACGAGAAGTCGTTGTCCAAAGAATAGGCCAAAGAAACACGATTGTGTCTCCTTATGGAAAAAACCATTGGTATGAAGCCCGTCAGTCAAAAAACACTTCGATCAAAAGAATCCAAGGAATGCTTGCGACCGGCGAAAGCCTCAACGCTGAACGCGCCGCTCGCAATTATCTCGAAAAAAACCCTGGACACCCCGAAGCTTTGATGGCTCTTTCAGCTGCTCTTGCTCACTCAGGCCAGTACGATTTAGCTGGATACTACGCTCGCCTTGTCGCCAAGAAGATTCCAAACAATTCGCGTTCGCAAAATATTGAAGCCCTTTCAATTCTTATGAAAGCAAAAAACATGTCAGACTACCGCCGCGCCGAGCAGCTCTTCCAGAGCGCCTTCGATGGCAACTCAAACGAAATCGCTGCCGGCCTTAATCTTGCGAGTATGTATCTGGAAGTCGGTAATGCTGGCAATGCAGCGACGATTTTTGAACAAGCCAGTAACCGCTGCGATCGCTGCGCCGCTGCAGAGCTTGGACTTGGCATCGCAAAAATGCGGCTCAACCAATTCAAAAGCGCTGTCGGCCACCTTGAACGCGCCAGCAAAAACCCGATCGAAAAGTCAAAAGCACTTTACTACCTCGCTTTAACTTATAAGAACGGGTTGAATGCTCCGAAAAAAGCTGAAGAATCACTCCGTACCTTGCTAGCTGAAGGCTCAAGCAAAGATGGCGCAACCCTAAGACTTGGTCACACCCTGCTCAGAAAGATTAAAGCAGAGCGTTCTAAGAAAGAAAGCATGATTGCTGCCCGCAAAGCTGCAAAAGAGAACAAATCGAAGAAAAATAACGAGCCGGTGAAGCAAGACAGAGATCTTTCAACATCCGATCTCGATGACGATTTCTCAACAGCACCAACACTTACTGGCGGAAAGTGACGTCCTCCAATAAGTGTTTATTCCCTACAAGTCCCATCCATATCGACTTCCATAAGTTCGCCAAACTGCTCCACCGTAAATTGTTTAACAAAAGGCATAGCAATATTTGGCGACTCTTTGTGAAACAATTGCACCATACTCGATTTGAATTGATTCACTGATCCTAGCGACTCACTATAACCGACAAATACATCGATGAAAATTTCCTTTTCATCATTCATAAATTCAATGATATAAAATTTCCAATGAGAGAACTTCTCACCTGGTATGCCGCTTTGCTTCATACTTTCATAAAGGCTGCACATCTCTTTCGTATGCCCCCCTTGTTTATACCGTCCAATCCGAACGAAAAAAACATCACCTTGTGGAGGAGATAATTGATCGCGACTGCCCATTTGATCGGGGAACCCGATCGGACGCTGCCCGTCAGGAACAACAACAACCGGTCGATGGTAAACTTTCAAACCTCCGCCCACGCGCTGCCGCAAAGCGATCATAGCAAGATAGTTGTCACAGATCTTTTCATCGATGACGACATCATTAACGGTAATGAGTGAATCAAGATCTATAACACTATAAAGAAGTTCATTACGCCAATACTCTCCGGAGTGATGTTGATTGAGCTTAAAGAGACTAGCAATTTCAAGACTCGGAGAGCTGCAAACCTCATTTCCGACAGCATATAGCTCACCTTTTGAGTTAATTTTCGCTTGGCGAAGGACAATA
>CAZBDM010000667.1:0-603 GCA_964490675.1 uncultured Oligoflexales bacterium | reverse complement strand
AATATCTCGTCTGGTTAGAATCGAATAGCCGTTAAAACTTTCATCATGAGTACGATTATCGGAGAGGATAAAAGGTAGGATTCTTATATTTAGACTTCTGTATTTTTGACCATCTTTTCGCTTAATCTCGATGTAAGGAAGTGAGTCAGGAAACCAAAAGACTATGCCAAAATCGACAATACTATCTTCAAAAACAGTGAGAGGGTAACGTTCTTTGATTCCTTTATAATAATTGCCATTATATGCTCTTAATGCTGAAATATAGATCTGAATACCTTTGGCAAAATGGCGTACAAAGCGGTCTTGACTGGAGTTTTCAGGAGAATCGATTTTAAAATAACGCCAATCAGGGATACTGCCGGGATTTTCTCTAAAGACAAAAAGTTTTTTCATAGTGAGATTATCTTCAATACGGTAGGTACTCATGTCGCTTTGCCACTGATTTCTTGCAGCGGCAGAGGGAAAATAACGGTAGATAAAATCTAGGGTACGATCTTCCCCGCGGTTGGTGACCAGTTTTGTCTTAAAATGCAAAGCACCATAGAAAATCGCCAGTCTTGGTTCATCGAGAAGCTTGTCCCAGACGGCTCGAGCCAGATCTTG
>CAZBDM010000666.1:0-2649 GCA_964490675.1 uncultured Oligoflexales bacterium | reverse complement strand
TTAATGTAGTATCGGGTCTCACTAACTTCGGTGCACCGTTAACAGAAAACGGCATCAACGTCACAGCTATGAAGGTTTGTGACATTGCAGGTCGGCCGATCACGGGCTATGACTTTACAAGTGGAGATGCTCCTCTAAGAGATGACGAGCTTCGGATAAGAAATAATTTCCTAGTTTTCGTTTACGAGCAAAACACCGACAAGTGGTACCAATATCTTTTCTTTATTGGTTAACGACTCATGGAGAACCTCCCTCGATCTGTAGGGAGGTGATTTTTATTCCAAAATATCGTAAACTTATAGAGTCAATTACAATTGAAATCGTTATCATGCATGCAGAATTTCTACAGACTCGATTCTCTACTCTAGCTCATAAATGGATGAGCTACCTGGTCGCAGTATGCCTTGTTTTACCTTCTACAGAGGCTTTTTCCCAAAAGGAAGAAATAGAATCAATTGAAGAAGAAGTCGAGGAAGAAAAGGAAGTCGATGCTTCCGACAGCCCCGCTGATGCTGAAGAAGTCAAACAAATCATAACAAGCCCTAAACAGAAAAAATTCAAAAAGAAAAGACGTAAAAAACGCCGCAAAAAACGTCGTAAAGTTAAAAAGAAAACTGTTCAACCAGTGGCTGCGACAGCAAGTGATGATGGCTTCCAAGAAGAGAGTGTGCAAGAGAAAGAACTTGGAGACAAAGCCTCTGTAAAAACCCTTGAAGAGGGCCAACAAGGAACTAAACTTACACTTTGGTTTGGACTTGATGCAGGACCTGCATCAACGACTGCTAAAGACTCATCCGCCGAGCCTAACACTTCCGGTTTCTCCTTAGGCGTAAGAACAAATCTATCGTTATCAACAAACGATATGATTTTAGAGGCTGGTGGAGGCTGGTTAAATAATAATTTGAAGCCTGATAAAGAAGTTGAAGTTGAGGATGAAGGTATTCCCGTAGAAATCAATACGCGCTTTGGATTCTTTGAGGTCGGGGGGTTTTACCGATTCTATAATATGGGCTTTGGGCCCTACGTTTACGTTCCATTTGGAACCGACTCGACGTTTGCACCATCAGCTAAGGTGGAAAGTGAGAACCCTAACGTATTTATTGGTCTACAGTGGCTTTTCGAAGTGGGTCAAAAGTTTAGAGTTGGACTGCATGCTAGTACCGATGTGACCATTCCTGATCGCGATGTTCTTCTAGCAGGGGTTCTCCTGCAAATGGGTCTTCCACTTATAAAAGCCAAACCAAAAGTGATTGAAAAAGAAAGAGTTAAAGTTCGTGTTAAAGTTAAGAAAAAAGTAAAAGTTGTAGAAAAGCTCAAATCAAGATATTTGGTCGACGCAGGCTTCATCAATTTTGTCACCAACAAGTACGATCTAAATGACAAGGACAAACGTTACTTGAGTGCTTTAGGCGATTTTCTCATCGCTAATAATGACAAATGGGATGCGCTTATCATCACCAGTCATACTGATTATCGTGGATCTAACGAGCTTAATCGCAAACTATCACGTAACAGAGCTCTTGCAATCGTTGAGGTCTTGAGAGCAGGGGCTCTTCCGAAAAACAAGCTGATCGTCCGCTCTAAAGCATCAGAAAGTCCGATCGAGGACAGCAATGATCCAGTTTCTCTAGCTCGTAACAGAAGAGTTGAATTGACTATTGTCGGAGCAATCAATGTTCTCACCTTAAAGCGCGAGATTACTCGTCTCAGACAGAGAAATCGTGTACCGTCTACGTGTAAAGGTGGCGACTGCAAATAGGGTTTCTGAACATGCGTTATCTACTGCGTTGCATGCGTCGCTCGTCCTCCTTACTTACCGATGTGTACGCTGCGGTGGCCCACTCCTTAGCGGGATGAGGGTAGCTTAAAATCGACGAAAGCTTTTAAGATACAACCGAATTCTCCGACGAGCACTGCCATCTCCTCCATCTTCAAAATGCGACTCCACCCATCCATTTACGAATGAATACAGTATTCAACGGACGATAAATCCACTCCCGAAAACCTTACCTCTAAGTCAGGGTTCCAATTTTAATTCAATTTATTTAGACACTTGGAAAAGAGTGCGAAATTCCATGTATCGGCAGCTAAAGAATCCTTGGGCAAAGCCGTAATCAAAAGTATGAGGTTTTTAGCATATTTAAAATTTGTCATTATTGCCTTGCTATTGTCGGGGTTTATCTTTGCTTGCGCTGATGGCGGCGGCGGCGACGAGTCAGCAGAGGAAGAGACAGAGACGATCACACAGGGCTCTCAGATCCCAGTGCAGCAGAGAAGTCCCCAGCAGACCATCACTCAAAACCTACCTAATGAACCGCAAGTCTTGGTGGAAAATGACATCGATAAAAAGATTAAATCTATGACTGAGAATACGGAGACCTCAAAGACAGCTCCTGTTGCTACGGAGACCTCAAAGACAGCTCCTGTTGCCCCCCCACCCGCACCTGTTAGCCTTGAGCCCGCAGCACCGGCAACTTACAGCCTTTCTGGCTTGGTTCATGGCCTTGGCGGACAAACAATATCCGTTGCGCTTAATGATGGCACTCCCGTTACAGTTACGGGTACCGATAATGTTCCATTTAGTTTTGACCAAATGCTCGAAGCAGGTTCTTCTTACCACGTCACGATTTCTTCGCATCCCACTGCACC
>CAZBDM010000665.1:0-2655 GCA_964490675.1 uncultured Oligoflexales bacterium | reverse complement strand
TGCCAAAGTCATCGAGAAAAACCATTGTAGTCTTTTCACTCGTGATCATCGTGATCAAGAAGATCTCCTCTTCGGAAGCGGAAGTGGTTGCCCGGGAGCTGTCTGGATCTTCATCGAACCCATTTCTCCAACCCTTTCCATTGCAGACATCAAAACGCTTTTGGGAATTGTTGAACGTCCCTCCATTCTCTTTAAAGTCGCTAAAGAGAGTAAGAATAAATTTGAACTTTGTGGTCTCTTAACAGAAGAGCAAATTGAACGGTCTAACCTACCTTTTAAGACTTTTTTATATAGTTTAGTCAGCAATGTTAGAGATCGTGGTCATCATCAATATATTCGTATCAATCAAAACGCGACGTCTTACATGATTTATGTCGAAACTCACTTGCCTTCAGATCGTCTGTTTCTATTCGGGGGCGGAATTGATGCGCGTCCGGTTGCCAATTTAGCGGCCCAAATGGGATGGGATGTAAGGGTGGTTGATCACCGACCACACTACGCTAATAAGGCAAACTTCCCAACGAGCCAACATATCTACTGCTCTCATCCTGATAAGTTTGATCTGCAAAGAAATATCTCTACTGATGACTATGCCATCGTCATGACGCACAATCTTGAACTCGACAAATTATGGCTCAAGGGCCTTGCCAGAAAGCAGTTAAAATATGTCGGGCTACTCGGCCCTAGTTCTCGAGGGCAACTTCTTATCAAATCTCTTATCGAAGAAGGGACCCACTTTAATCAGAGCTGGCTCGAAACCTTTTACAATCCCATCGGCATAAACATGGGCAGTAAAGGCCCGGAAGAAATTGCCTTGTCAATCATCTGCGAACTTCAATCGGTTCGCTACCAAACCCCGCTTTTTCACAAGCGTCAGGAGTCCAGAGCGCAACTTGTCAAACAAGCAAAAGAAGTCCGCCTATGAGCCACCCCCCATCTCATATCGGACTGATTCTAGCAGCAGGCGGATCGACGCGTATGGGATCAGCTAAACAACTTCTCAGCTGGCAAGGTAAGAGCCTCATTGAACATACTTGCTCTACAGCTCTTACCTCTTCCCGGCTTGATAAGATCTATGTTTGTTTAGGTAACCAAGCAGAATTAATTGCTTCACCAATAAGCTCACTTCCTTTGACAATGATTGAGCACAAGAATTGGCAAAAAGGAATGGGCTACAGCATTCGATACGCAGTCTCAAGTATATTAATGCAGCACCCGGCAGTTAGAAGCTTGACACTGATGACTTGCGATACACCTCTATTAAACGCAAGTCATCTTGATCGATTAGTACGCTTTTTTGATCAATCTCAAAATTTCTTTGCTGCCGTCAGTTATTACGCAAACACCTGGGGGATTCCTGCAACATTCTCGCGCAAGGCTTTTCATGATCTCTTAAGTCTGTCCGGAGACAAAGGAGCAAAACCATCTATCCTCAGGCATTTGAACGAAATTCTAGCGATTCCTTTTGATGGGGCTGCGATAGACATTGACACACCGTCTGACTATGTCGATTTAAGCAGGGCATCTAGAAGCTCTTTAGCAAACAAATAATTTGAGCTAAAATTTAACAAGTCCCATTTTTTTGCACGCCAGAGGTTGTCCCATGAGTGAATCAGCTCCCCAGTTACTTTTTATTGATGACGATGCACATCTTCTTGAAAGTTTCAGCGATTTTTTCTCACCTAAGGGATTCAAGATAGATACAGCCACGGATGGACTTGAGGCTCTAAAGAGTATCAACAAAACGGCTTATGATGTGATTATCACCGACATATCTATGCCACGCCTCAATGGTTTAGATCTTGTCGCTAATATTAAAAACACTGAGCTTAATAGAAATACCCCCATTTTTATTCTATCTGGAAATATTGATGCGACAGCAGTGAAACGCATTGCCAAGCTTGGGATTTTAGAGGTCCTGTCAAAACCGGTGACCGGCAGTATCTTGCTCGAAAAGATCGATGATGCCTGCAAGCGCTTTCCGCGCTCCTCTCAAAAAACCTACAATCCGGTACTCTGCACAAAGCTTGAAGAAGGCATCAAAAGTTTTTTGAAGTTGTTCTTTCAGGAAGAAGTCAAAGTTGGTGCTTGCCGCAAGAAAGCAACTTTGCATTCTGAATACGTTTACTCTGCAACAACTCCCATTTTTGGGTCGGTCGTCTACGGCTCGGTGACGACAACTTGTGATGAAGTGTTTATCACTCAACTCGCCCAAAACACTCTTGGGCAAAGATTTATCGATGCTGGCCAAAAGAAAGACCTGCTGCGCGAGTTTTCAAATCAGCTCTGTGCTTCATTTCGCACTGCTCTAGAATCCTTGAACCTGACCATAACAACTGGCGTTCCTCAGATTCTTGCTGGTGCCGATCACCCCGTACCTTATGCCGTCTACGGGCCTATTTTGCACATGCTCCTCGATGTCACTGGAGCTTTGGGGATAGAAATTTGCTTTGGTGATCCGAAGCTTTTAATGCTGGATAAGACAAAAGAAGTACCATTTAAGGTCTTTAAAGATTGACGTCCTCCTCCAGCTGAAGCAAGAGGTTTTCGCCAACATTCTGATAAAACCGGGATCCGAAATTTTTTGAAAATAGTCCTTCATATCAACGGATTCGAAGTTCGGACGGGTGAAAGGCGCAAGGAGGAGTGAAACCG
>CAZBDM010000664.1:0-2655 GCA_964490675.1 uncultured Oligoflexales bacterium | reverse complement strand
AACGATTCGGTTCGTTCCGCAGAGTGTTATCAAACATGCCTGAGAAATCAAATTCAAACACATGACTATAGGTTAAAAAAATGACAGTCTCACCGTCGGAAGATATATCCATTGAGGTGATCCAATTTTGTTTGCGATCTACTTTACGATGCAAGTCCTCGGCCAGGCTGGATAGCTTCGCAAATCCTGCAATCTCAGATCTCACTTCTTTTAGTAAACCAGCTAATCGACTTTCCGCAGGAACTGCTGGTAAGGATAGGGCTGCTAGTTTATTTGATGTTAAAGAAATAGCTTTCTTTTGATCTGACCACTCGGAAAAAGGTATTCGATAAATATGAGCCTTAACTTGTTGACGTTCGGTCATTAAAACCCCCTTAGAAGTCAGAAAGAGGTCACCAGTTAAAGGATGAACAGCAAGAGCCTCAATGTCTCTGTGCTCCTCCTCGAGGGTTACAGTCAGCTCCTTATAAGACGGGACGTTTGAGGTGCAACCCTCAGTTGTGGCGCAAGTGACAATGTCATCAATTTTAAAAATTATGATTCTGGATTGGCGTCTATGAGGCTTAAAATTCGTACCAGTATCAGCAATAAACACGCATTTTTGATCCGAAACAAGGTCACAAGGCCCAACGGAAATGTCTTCGGGATCACTGAAACCTTGCGTTAGACTGGTTATTTGAACCTTGCTTACCGGTAGCGAAACCTCATCTCTACGTGATCCGATGAAAAAGTTGTTACTGATAAAGATATGGCTATCGCGGTTAGGCCTCATGGCATCAATCAGCAGGAATGCAATATTTTTGTCAACATCCCAGTCTATACCGCTCACCCCTCTAAGCTCGGTGATCCCGTAAGGCGTCGGTGCGCTTGATTCGTCAGCGAAATGAGGACTAGTGCTAGGAAAAGATATAAGGACAATTAAAAGTAAAGCTGTCTTTATCATTTGATTCAAGGTCGTGCTCCGGATCGTTGGGCGTAAGTGATCACATCGACGATGTGACCAGGCCCTGAGCAGTTAACCATAATCGCTGACCTCTATCAACTGCTTGGGGAAGTCTATCCAAGACAGATAGACTGGATGGACGAAGGCGGCAAAGGCCCCGAACCGCCATCCTAAGGAAAAGCTTGTTGATAAAGTGGCCGCACCTTGAAAGAAACAACCAAAGCTACAAGCAAAATATTTGCTCATAATTTACGTAACCAGGAGTTTTTTTATACAAATCTTCCCTTAAAAAAAGATTCTCAAAGTTTGAACACGCCTACCGATCATAATTTTATCAGGGTCATTGGGGGCATATATGAAATTTGGGGATACTCCTATCTTATTCGGGCTTTTTCTGTGCTTCACTTTGCTATCTTGCAGTGGAGACGAAAAAGCAAGTGATAAGGCTGCAACTGTTAGCGAAGATCAATCAGATCACCAAGATCCATACCTCTCCAATCAGCAACAAGCATCAGAGGATTCTGAAGATTTCGATTTTTCAGATAAAAAAGGTATCACTTCATCACATGTCAACGGTTCACACTTAACCTATGAAAACGCTCGTTCTCGTTGTGAATTTATATCCAAAGCCGATAGAAAATATAATATTTACTGCTACGCAGCAGCTATCGAAAAGGGAGTTGAGATACCCGCTACCACCATTGATGATGATGCTGCACTAAGTTGGCTTGATCCACAATATGACAAAAAAAGTATCTCTCGTTTGGAGTGTCAAGTCACTGGCCCGAAAAACTTGGCGATGGAATGCATTGCTGAACTTGCAGAAGATTCAGCAGCTATTGATATCGGCTTTAAAATTGAAAAAATCTCCACTAAAAAAACAAGAGACGAAAAGTCTAAAGTCGTTCTTCCATATGGTGTTAATACATATGGGACTGTCTATACTATACCGCTTGTCTATAGCAGTAACGAAGCTAATCTAACAAGCTTTGAAGGCGGTGAAAGTGAAGTAGAAATACTAAATCTCACTTTGGAACAGGACCTAAAACCAGCAGGTTTTCAAACAAAATCGATCCCATTTGATCGAGCAGCCATAGAAGGAAACAACGGCGAATGCTTTGGATTTGATAACAATTTCTTTTTCTATTATCAGGGAGTTATTTTTAAGAAAGATAAGAGTTCAATTGTGCCTTTTGTCGGTTACAAAGGTAAGAAAAAAATTGACTCTGATATGAGGATTCATGCTCTTCGGCTCGAATTAACCAAACAGAGAACAGATCACGGTAGCCACTTGATCAAGTTTTCCTGCGGCGAAGACCATTTATTCTTACTTTTTGGGCGAAGATCAAAAAAACAGACCTCGGATTCAAAAGAATATACCTTTGATCGGCTTGTTTCAATTGATAGAAACCAACAAATGAAAGTCATCTGGCAAACCCCAGACGATATTGAAAACGAATTACCAAGCTACGCCCACGACGAAGCAGAACGTCAAGTTTCTCTTAATTCTTTCGGTGAAGTGATATATTCCCCTAATGAGCTGGCTAACCAACTGACAGTAGATCTTTATTTTGTAGATAAAAGAGGTCAAGTAAAAAAAATTGCTGACCTTCCGGTCTTAAGCGATGATCGACAGACAAAAACTAAGTATAAATATATTGGGTCCCCGGCAGAATCTGTGGGTAGCATAGTCAGCTAACACCCCATCACAA
>CAZBDM010000663.1:0-2657 GCA_964490675.1 uncultured Oligoflexales bacterium | reverse complement strand
CTCCGAATAAGAGAGTGACCGCATTTGCATCTTCGGAAAAGACAACGCTTTCCAGATGCTCTTCTTGATGCCCCGTGGCATTCAAAAGGTCAGGTCTTTTCCCTCTAATACCGACAACACCTTTGCGAGCCGTCTTTTTACGGCTGTAAAGGAAGTAGATCAAAGAACTTGGAACTAAAACAGCAGCGATAGCTGCAATCGCCATTTTGAACATGCTCATAAGAAGTGCTGCGCATAGTAAAATAACAAGAATGGGAATGTATGGGTACAGAGGGGTTTTGTAAGTAGGATTATACCACTTAACCCTCGATTCTCTGAGGACAATCAATGCAACATTGTTAGCAATATACATGATCAAGACATAAGCGCTAGCAAGCTTGGCAATCTTCGCAACGTCAAAAAAGACGATACAAGCGACGACAATTAATCCAGATAGAATGATACTGACATAAGGAGTCATGTACTTTTCACTAAGATTACTCAAGGGCTCGGGGGCCAGTTGATCACGACTCATAGCGAAGGGAAAGCGAGAAGCGCTTAATATACCCGCGTTTGCCATGGAACTCATTGACAAAATGGCAATGATCTCGATGCCGTAGTCTAATATTGGTCCACCGACTTTTACTGCAAGAGTGTGAATGGGTTTGATGTCGCTCTTCAATTCGAGGACTGGAATATTGGCTGTGAGTATGTACGTGGTCAAACAGTAAAAGGTCATAACCAAAAAAATAGAAATCAAAATTCCGCGCGGAACGTTTTTTTCAGGATTTTTGATCTCTTCTGCGATCGCAGCAACTTTCGTTACACCGGCGTAGGATACAAAAACCATTGCTGATGCTGCAAAAAGACCAGAAAAACCGTTTGAAAAGAACGGTTGCATATTCTCGGCCTTCATTGTTGGCAGTCCTAGAAGACTTATGGTTAAGAGACCTAAGAAAGTCGCAGCAACAATAAAAATCAGCGCTGTTGAGACTTTTCCAACGCCGTAAAGATTTAGGGTGACGATTGCGACAAGGATGGCGAGAGAAATGATCTCCATTGGTACGGAAATCACAAGACTTAGGTAGGCGCCGACACCGATCAAAGCAAAGGCGGACTTTAGCAGCTGAGCTAACCACAACCCCAAACCAGCGATCGTGCCTAAAAAAGGACCAAAAGTTCTTTCGACATAAACGTAGGTTCCGCCCGAGGTTGGCATGGCGGTGGCCATTTCAGACTTTGAAATTGCAGCGGGTAAGACACAGATCCCAGCAATGAGATAGGCGAGCCAAAGGGAACCACCTGTTTCCTGAATAGCAACAGCTGGTAACACAAAGATGCCACTGCCAAGCATGGCACTAATGGCTATCGAAACAATTGCTACAAGTCCTAGTCGCCGTTCAAGCTTCTTCATCTTCCGCGAAAACCTTAGTCATATCAACAATTAGACAATCCAGTATAGCATGGATAGCAATTATTTAAGTGATTTTCTATCTTTATCGCTAAAAGGCAGTCATTTTCGCAAAAATGACTTTTTTTTAAAAGCATTTCTTCGACGATTTCTTGATCTCTAAGGCAAGTGCATTGATCTGCTCTCATTAAGCAAATCCGTTCGGTTTACCTTTCCACTTGCTAGCATAGGAAACTCTTGTTTTAAGACGATCTTATGAGGGTGTTTATATCGTGAAATAATATCGTCAAGATAGCGCCTTAACTGATTTAGTTCGACTTTCTTTGAAGTCCTAAGATAAGCAAGTCCCACTTCACCCCATTTTTCAGATTTTACAGGTACCACAACGGCTTGCAGGATATCAGGATGTGTGCAGATGGCCTGCTCGACTTCGGCTGGATAAACATTTTCTCCGCCTGATACGTACATGTCTTTTTTCCGTCCGACGATGTAATAAAAGCCCTCATCGTCACACTTAGCGAGATCACCGGTTCGAAAGTATCCTTGGTGGAGTGCTTTTTGAAAACGGCCCGGTTCGTCGTAGTAGCCTTTACACAGATGTGGACCTTTTATTAAAAGTTCACCCACTTCACCAGATTGGACAGGCCTATTGTTTTCATCGAGTAGCAGCACCTGCGAGCGAGGCATGGGTCTGCCGATCGACCCTAATTTTTTGATGGCATCTTCTTCTCTGAGAAGAAAGCAATTTGGACCCACTTCCGTCATGCCAAACCCTTGTTTAAAATTGACGGCAAATTTTTGGTAGGTTTTGATGAGTTCTTCCGGGCAAGGCGCTCCACCAGACACAAAAAATCGTATGTGAGAGAAGTTAGTTTTTTCAAATTCTTCTCTTTCCGCCAGCATTTGAAACATAGTCGGAACGGCAAAGTAGACACTAACTTCACCTTTGTCTATTAATGACAATGCTTTTTGTGGTTCAAATCCCTGAGAAATCGTTACCGTTCCACCGAGATAAAGCAGGGGTAAACAAAGAACATTATACCCCCCGGTGTGAAAAAACGGTGTTTCAATCAGACTTATATCCTCTTTTAAGAGTCCCCATCCTTTAATCGTCCCAATTTGATTGCTAAGGAGCATCTTCGGATGAAAGAGCACGCCCTTAGGCCTTCCGGTGCTACCAGAAGTGAAAAGCATCAGGCAAGGAGAGTCGGTATCCTCATTTAAGTTATAGAAGTCAATGCTGTTAAGTCTCTCGAGACTATCGATA
>CAZBDM010000662.1:0-2659 GCA_964490675.1 uncultured Oligoflexales bacterium | reverse complement strand
AAACCATACGCGGTACTGAGTGAGAAGCTTGGTAGCCTCGCTGCTCAATTAATTGATTTCAACCCTACAACAATTACCATGTCATATCGTGGAGACCTTGCAGGGCTTGACCAATCATTGATCCGACTCGGATTTATGAAAGGCTATGTTAATCATGTCGTCGATGGGTTTGTTTCTTACGTCAACGCTCAATCACACTTCGAAGATATGGGGGTCAACCTACAGGAAAGCCAGGACCCAAGTTTCACCAGTTACCGCTCAGCCCTAAAAGTTATCTTTCAGGGCGGAGAAGGAAAAACTCTCACTATCGGTGGAATTGTCTTCGATCAAGAGTACCCACGTATCTCTCTTATCAATGATTTTTATTTTGAAGTCGATCCAAACGGCTATTTTGTTGTCATGCAAAACGAAGATCGCCCAGGTGTCGTTGGTCATGTCGGTACTTTCCTAGCAGAGAAAAAAATCAACATTGACTCTTTTGAGCTGTCTAGAAATAAAGCGGGTGGTAAAGCGATGTCTCTCATTAAGGTAGATACGCCGCCGACAGCCAACAACATTAAAGATCTTTGTCAGATTGAGCATATGTTACAGGTCAAGTTCGTCAGTCTCTAAGGGCTCTTGAAATCACTCCGTCTGCGGCGTTGCGACTTTGGCTCGTGCCCTTGCTGTCACGTAAACTTCCCGACGCTGCTCATGCGCGCCTTGCGTGCGGAGTCATCTCAAAAGTTCTGAATTTTCAGGCGCTCCAATCATCCAACCATCGATCTTTTTGACTCCTAATGACCTAAAGAGTCAAAAAGCATTCAAATATTTCCAAAAATTAAGGATGGTCCTTGCGATAGAATTTTTACCACCTTGAGGTATGCTTTTTTTAACCGATGTTCAAAATATGTGGCAAATCCCTCTATGCGGCTTATTTACAACCTGGTTAAAAAACCAACTTGGCCACTGCGACAATCTAGTCCTCTAATGCTAGTGGTTTCCTGTCATCAAATTCTCACGTTAGATTGGTATCATCATTGCAAAGCTACTGATGGAAGTCACTCTTTCAGAAAGGGAATGATATGACATTACAATTTGCTTTCCGCCACATGCCATCCTCTGAAGCCCTTAAAGAATACGCTGAGTCAAAAATTTTGAGATCACTGAGTCGGATGCAAGATCAACCGATTATGACCCGTGTGGTCTTTTCAGTAGAAGGAGGAGAACATATTAGTCACTGCGATGTGCAGACGAAAATGGGTAATAACTTACACGTAAATCAAAAGAGCACGAATATGTACGAGTCCGTTGATCGAATGATTGACAAACTTGATGCTCAGATGCGTAAGCTAAAAAAAGATAAGTCTTCTTCCCAACGCATTGCCAAACATGATCGTTGGCAAGTCGAAGTCGAAGAAGAAGAAAAAGAACAAGAGTTAAACTAACTGACCCTAATGAGAATGCGGCTCATTCTGTAAAAGGCCATGTTTTTCTAAACGATACCTAAGGGTGTGCCGCGAAATATTTAATAACTGAGCGGCGCGTGTTTGATTAAACCGCGCCTTTTCTAATGCCTGAACAAGCAAGCTTCTTTCCATTTTATCAAGAGAAATACCTTCCTCAGGAAGATGAAAGATATGCTGGCCATTTGAAGATGAAGCTGATTGTTGTTTCGGAGCTTCGCTTTCACCTGCGCTGGATATCGACTTTTGAGTGTCATCAAATGCTGGCTCAAGCTCGATGTGTTCTTTTTTAATGACCTCCGGATCGTGAAAAACAAGCGATTTTTGAAGAACATTTTTAAGTTCCCTGACATTACCAGGCCAGCTGTAATCCTTAAGGTATTCGTAAGCTTCTTTGCTGATTTCCGGTTTTTCAATTTCTAACTGGCGGCACAATACATCGATAAAAAAGTCGATCAGTTCTGGAATGTCATCGCGCCTTTCTCTCAAAGCCGGAATACGGACTGGTAAAACATTTAGGCGATAATAGAGGTCGGCACGGAAATGGCCGTCAGCAACATCTCTTCTAAGGTTGCGGTTAGTTGCTGCAACAACTCTTGCGTTGAGGACAATATCTTTGGTTCCACCGAGTCGTCTAAAGCGTCGGTATTCAAGTACACGGAGGAGTTTGGCTTGCAACTTAGGGGGCAGTTCGCCTATCTCATCTAAAAATACAGTACCATAACCGGCTATTTCAAAAAGGCCGGTTTTTCTTTCGCGAGCATCAGTGAAAGCGCCTTTTTCGTGGCCGAATAATTCGCTCTCAAGAAGAGTTTCGGGAATGCTTGCACAATTGATTTCGACGTAGGGTTCATCGTGCTTGTGGGACCATTCATGAATCGCTCTGGCGGCTAGTTCCTTACCGGCGCCGCTCTCCCCTAAAATCAGTACGGTATCTGCTTTGCTTGCGGCTAGTCGTTTTAATATATGACGATGTTTTTCCATGCTAACACTATCACCAACAATTTTTAATGGCTCGCGCCCCCTTTCGACGCCTTGCATGCGGCTTACTTTTTGACGTAACTCTGAGACTTCAGATGCTCGCTTTACAGCTGCAATTAAAGATTTCAAATCGAAAGGCTTTTGCAGGTAATCGAAGGCACCAAGACGCAGTGCGGTGATCGCACTATCAATAGCGCCGTGAGCTGTTATCAAAATGACTGGTAGATTAGGGA
>CAZBDM010000661.1:0-2659 GCA_964490675.1 uncultured Oligoflexales bacterium | reverse complement strand
AGAATCAGGACGGCGAATTTCTGATGACTCTTATTCCGAAGTAATTTGGAACGGTCATAACGCCGTGTCCTTTGCGCGCGCCTTGAGTCTAGTGATCACCGAGCAGCCAGGGCTTCTTGGGCAAGTCGCAGAGTGTTTTGATGATTATCCCAATGCTTTTCTAGGCACGGAAATAGATAGTAAAGCATCGAAAGGAATGGAAGAGAGGGAAGGTCTTGTTTTATGTTTATCTGATCGCAATCAATCCCTTGTTAGAGCTGCCATTGAAAGAAAGCCAAGTGCCTCAATTCAGCAACAGGATTTTTCAAGAATCTGGTTTGGGCTTCAACCGGAGGATTTTTATTCGATGTTCTCTGGTCGACTAGATGGTCCGAGATGGCCGGTAGCGAAGTCTGAAATCGTTTGGCTTCTCGCTTGTTCCGAAAAAGAGAGAGCCGGGGGGGTAGAAGTATCAAGACAGCAGATTGAACTGATCCAAGAAGAAAGCTGCGCGATGCAATATATCTCCCCTTTGGTTAATCGCATCCTGGTTCAAAAAGCTAGAGAGACCGGTAAAATGTAGACTCATTTGCTGACATAGGTATCAAAGCCAACCGACTAAGCGTCCATTAACCATCTGAATTAAATGAAAAATTAAAAATATTTGTCGAAATGCGAAAAATTTTTGCCAACCTGTCGCATTTTTATCTTCTACTTCGTTCAGCCATTGAAATGCATAACGGAGATAAAAATTGAAACGAATGATAAAAATTTCTTTAACTGTCATGGCATCAGTTCTTTTCGGCGCAATCACAACATCTTGTACTCCAGGGTGTGGCCCAGAAGATGAATTCGAAAACGAAGCTCAAATTAAGTTTTCCCTTCATCGTATAGATAACCCAGAAGAGACTTCGGTCAGCGATCTTCTTCTGAATATAAAATCTTTCGCTCTTACTGGGCCGAAAGGTCAAAAATTTAAAGTTTATAGCAAAGAAGAATGCTGGAACGATCCAGAACAATCAAGTGAGGCATGTAACTATAATAGTTACTCGGAAATTGATCCTCAAACATCTTTAGCAAGCTTGGAAGAGTGGGGGATCGCAGAAGGGGCCTATGTCGTATCAGAAAGTTACTGCTCTGGACATTACGATTCGACCTATAATACTTTTGAAGAAGTTAGTAAGGTCAAAATTGAATTGAACGCAGTTGGTGAAATTAAGTGGAATCAAGCTGAACAGGTGTTTTCAGGTATTCTACGTAAATCTAGCTTTGAGGTGAGACTCGTGAGTGGCCAATCTCTTAAAGAGGGTATGACCTACGAAGTGAAATTATATTATTCATTAAGTGATCTTGCCGTCGATAGTGCCACAGCAGCAGGACAAGTATGTAGCGGTGACGATGAAGACGCTGTCTGTATAGACACAAACAAGGTATTTCAGCGCGTTGAGATCAACCAACTGTGAGCAGATCAAAATCACAAAGGTGAATAGTGAACCACTAGCAAATCACCAGCCTGAGGAGAAAGACCATCAATGAATATCAGGCTGTTGTTTTCAGTATCGAATTGCCAATAATTTGTTGAGATGTCTTGATTGTTGATAAGTACCCTGATTGGTGCATTGGGATCAACTTTACGCCCTAGTGGAAACTCGACCTCAGCATTAAGTTCAATGATTCTCTCAGCAAACTGTTTAATCATATCACCCCAATCTTTATTGCAGAGATGCTGGATCATTCCCCCAAATTTGTCATCTCCAGCGAGTTTCTCATAGACTGTTCCTTCTCGAGCTTTGGTGCACCAACTTTGGCCATTATTGCCCTTTCCAGATCTCCATACAAATCCATTGAAACGAAACTTACCGTATTTATCTTCCTTACTTTTAAGGTAGTCTTTAAAATCGCTAGCACTGAAATTTTCTGAATTATCATCGGTGACGACAAGTAGTTCTTTGACGGTATCTTTTCTCAGCTCTAAATCCGAATCATAGTCGCCGTCAATAAAGTCTTTCAATTTAAAGAGAGCATCGGTACTTGAAACATGCTGATCAATGTGATCAAATCTATTTTTATCCAAATCTGGAAAGTCAAAATCATATCCGAGAACTACATTACCAACTCTAAGTCCACCACCGATCATAAATACTTGGTGATCGACTCCGGGGGTATCATTAAATTCTTTGAGAAATTTTTCCATGTTGTCTTCAAGTTTATTTTTTTCATCAATCATGCTTCCAGAAGTATCCATCGCAATGATGACGTCGACTTTGACAGTTGATTTAATCGTGGTAAGACCGAAGAAATTCTCTGAAACGGTTCCGTCGCTATTTTCAACAATTTCACCTTTCTGGTTCGCGCCACCGTTACCACCTTGCGGTGTGCCAAACTTTCCACCCTGCCCACTTTCAGCGTCACCATTTGGTCCGTTACCTTCAGGAAAAAGATTTTCACCGCCAGCTTTAGCTGAATTTTTATTTTGTTTTTCAGTGGGAGACGTTCCTGAAAATTCAGTGTTAGAACAACCATAGATCGTTAAAAAGAAAGCCAAAACAACAACTCGCATGGTAACCCCACTTCAACAACAACTATTAGCTTTGCGGAGGTAATATCGGTCTTTGCTTTAAAAAAATTGGGTCCCCGGCAGAATCTGTGGGTAGCATAGTCAGCTAACACCCCATCACAA
>CAZBDM010000660.1:0-2686 GCA_964490675.1 uncultured Oligoflexales bacterium | reverse complement strand
TCGCTCATGACGCTAAGAAATGGCAGCGAACGAAAGTCACAACCGGTAATGCCGAGGGTAGAAATACCCGTGAAATGGACGAGGGGCGATGGATCACGAAGGTTAAGCGCAATGAAAAGCGTGAGTTCCGCCAGTTCATCGTCCTCAAAGGGACCATAATAACCCAGATCATCAATAAGCCAGGCACCCAGGTTTTCTTCGACTTCACGCGGGTCGATCATAACTAAACCTCACTCTGATTTCGTACTGGACAGCGTCTTTTGGGTTTATTTCACCACGCCAGCTTTCGCATCGATCGTTGCTTTCACACGTCCAAGCATACCGATGATGCTATCGTAATGGTCTTTCTGCCCGTCTGCAATCTCCCCAAAGCCATGAGGGCCGCCTCCAAGGGCTTTCATCGTCATCATTTTGACCTCTTCACTGCCCTCTGTTAGCTGACCTGCCTCTGCCAGTTTGATGTGCTTGGCAATTGTGTCAGGCAGCTTATCTCTGTCTCCATTCCACACTGACTCCTTAACAATATCAGACAATCTCGAAATGAGAGCTTCGATGCTCAAGTTGCCGCTCATGGCGGCGCGAACAGCGCGCTGGTTCATCATCTTGTGCCACGTGCCGCCGTACTGAGCAACTTGGGTCCCCTGACTGTTGTAGAGCGCCCCGACATGGCCCGTTACCACATATCTCCTACCCGTCTCTTCTGTCTGCAAACGTTGCCTGATCAGATTACTCTTTTTGGGATCAACGTTCTTGAGCACAGTGTCTTGAAAATGAGACTTATTGCTCAGAAATGCGTAGTCGCCACTGCCTTCGGGATTGAACAGGACATGCTGCGTAGGCGATCGGATGTAGTGTTGCGCGTAGATCCACCTTGACGCTGCAACACCTGCGTCCAAGAGCTCTCGCTTTGGATTACCATTGTTCTTGAGTTCCCATGCATGTTTTACAACATCTCTGATATGCTCACGCCCCAACCATTCATGAGGATTTGTGTCGGTTGTACTGTAGGGCGCTTTGTAGAACATTTCCGACACATGTTTGTTGTTGACCGAAACACCCATCAGGTCTAAAAACTCTTTAACACCCAGACTAGACTTGGTTATTTTGGCACTATTCTTCGTCACCAAGTCAACCAAGACCCTAACAATGTTATCTTTCGTGATTTCTTTGATACGTTTATCGACCACCAATGCATCGTAGAGGCGCCATGTTTTGCCATAGCAACTGACAGGCCTAGTCACCGTTACCTTTTTTCTTCCTACTATGATAGGGTTGAATCTGACCAAACCTGGGCTATTCTGTGTATCGTAAGAAAGGATACTGGTGCGGTACCACTTCTTCTTCTCTTCAATTTCTACAGGCGTACCTATTTCGGGCAACTCGCTGGTTCGATCGTCGATCACTGCGCTCAATCTAGTTTTAACATCATTGATTTTAATGCTCTTCGATTCATAGCCCTTGTAGATTGCGACAGCACTCATTTTGAAACGACTGATGGTTGTCTGATTGGCTTCGACTTCAGGCTGGTCTCGTTTTCCAGCCAGCAACTGAACCACTTCTTTGAGCACTCCCATGTTTCTGACGCTCTTCTGGTCATCAACCTCAAGACGGGCGGCAGTGCGCATGATCCCCGTCCCACCTTCACCAAATCTTTCACGGATGCGATCGAAATCCGCGGTTGTCAGAACATGCGCATTGTAGAGGTTTTGCAGATGATCCTGGTCTTCGGTCTTGGCTTTGATCGTTTCCAGCGTCTCCTCAAGTTTTTTCAGGTCTGTTGCCTTAGTTTTTCCTTTATAACCCTGCCAAAACTCCGTCACTGCACTACGACGCTCTCGATTAAGTATTTCGTTTTTGATCTCATGCGTTGCCAACGTGGCAATAGCACGTGCGTCGTTCTGCGCATTTTTAAACGCCGGTTTAACCCTACCCTTCTTGTTGTTCCTGAGTTCATTCATATAGGCTTCATAGAAATGCTCGAGAATATTTACAGCGTCGTCTCCAGATGCAGCTCGGATCATACGTCTATTCCCACCAATTACTTCATTGAAGCTCAGATTTAGAGCGCCATCTGCCGCCTTGATCGTAAAGACACCTGTACTCAGATTCTTCGTCGTTTCAACACCGCCAAACTTCTTCCTCGCGTTGCCCATGAAATGTTTTTCTGCCCATGTTCCCCATTTTTCGAGAGCCGAGCCAGCTTGGGTCTGGATATTTCCTTGGACTTTGCCAGTATTTTTGTCAATCAGATTATTCTCCTCAGCGAAGATCGACAACGATGCGGCACCATAAGCAATGAGGAGGTGTCTGAAGTCATTACTGGGCAAGCTCGACATATTGACAATCATGCCCTTAAGAGCGGTGTGTGCGTCATGAGCAAGCTCTCCGCCCTTCGTCTTAGGGTTAAACAGCCCAGGTTTGAGCAGACGCCGTAGCGTCGACTTCATCGACTCTTCGTTGTCCAAAAGGGGCGTGAGAAAGGCGGCAGCGTGATCTTGTGCTTGAAGAGAGTTCAAGAATTTTTTCAAATCCACGTTGCCTGTCTGTCCTTGACCTGCCTTGGCGATGGCCTCACCCCACTCTTCAACGCTCTTACCGAAGCTGACGAGCTCATTTCTAAGACTGACTGTAAAGTCCTGAGCAGAACGGGCGACAACAGGCTGAGAAAGGGTCGTGGCAGCCTGAC
>CAZBDM010000659.1:0-2689 GCA_964490675.1 uncultured Oligoflexales bacterium | reverse complement strand
TGCTACACCGATCTATAGCTTAACTCGGTGTCCGATTTTGGAAGGGAAGCCCAGAAGCCAAGACGAAGTTTCCTTAGAGATTCGACGAAATTAGACCTTACCTCAGGTTTACAGAAGACATTTAGTTCCTGGCGCGAAAGCACCAAAGACTAATGAACATCTTCGTATTTACCAACGATACGTAACAAATCTGCAATCGATAGCGTAGAATCGTTAAGATAGCTTCCTTCTTCTAGCGAGTCGCGAAAGAAACCTATGAAATCCCTTTCACTACCTGGAAGAGGACCTGTTCTCTCGAATAAGCGATTATATCGGACAAAGAACCTTAAGGCTTCGAAACGAACGTCACTAAACTCGTGAATCTCCCAAGGAACAAAAAGTTTTCTACTAATGCCGGAAAATGGTAATCTTTGCAGGCAAAGGCCATTTCTAGGTTTACCTCGCATTAGACGTAAAGTATGTCTCACTCGAGCTTGCCGGCAAGCACTTTTAGTTTCATCAGCAAGGTTTTCATAGCCACCGGTAGGGAAATAAAAGTTCTCACATGAGGCAAATTTGTAGCGTGGTTCTTGGCAGTAGTTTCGTGGTTCAGATCTAACTAAAGGTTTACCAAAACCTTCGTTTCTTGCTTGGACGATGCCTTCAATCAAACAGTCATAAGTCACCATAATGCCGGGACAACGACTTTTTGTGTTTTTCACCACTTCCTGAACGTCAAATCCCGGAAATAATAAATTATCCTCATAAATCTCAAGAATTCTTTCCACAGAAAAATGAAGCTTCTCAGAAACAAGCTCTTCGCTAACATCTAGTGCGACTTCTGAGCCATTCCAATACCAAACTTGGTAGGCAGCTGCTACTCTTGAACGTTCCTCTGAATAAGGATCTGCAGAAAAAGCTGCATTTGCTAGTAACAACCCAGTGATAAAAAAGGCAAATTTAAACATTAGCAATGTCTCCTTATTAAAACTAAACGGTCTTGCTTGCGATGACCGTCGATAGGTAACAACTTGCTGAAATTTTGACGAGCACTTTTTCGCTTTAAAGTGACCAATCGATCGACGAAAAACGAATTCCGAACAGTTCGTTATCTTTTTGAAAAGACCGGGAAGACATCTGCAATAAACTTATTTTGGATGAGTAAAATCATTTTTTTCCTTTGAGAATTGAATACAAAGAATTCCTAACTCTAATAGGCAATATATAACAAATTCACTTCGAATCTCTTTTCGAAGAGAAATGTGTCTTTTTCCCATTCCTTATTTTATATTATTCATTTCCGCCCTAAGCTTTGTCTGATAACAATTTTACAGCTCCAAACCTTTTTCGTTTCAAATATTTCCCCAAACTTAACTTTTAAATTCTTGTCATCAGTAATCTGCTTCAGATATCTTAAAGAAAACAAAAAATTAAAGGAGTTATTCAGGTATGAATATTAAAAATTTAATTTATTACCCAGCAACTATTTTTGGAGTATTGCTTGGCTTCGCTTCATCCACTCTCGCACAAGACTCTCAGGGTAACAGGTACTTTTTGGAACGCTTTTACAAGGGAGAAATAAGTGCCGCTCAAGCCTACTTAGAAAATTCAAATGGCCTTTCCTCAGACAAGGACGCGTCTAAAAAGGTTTATCTTTTGGATGTGAGAGATGCTTCGGAATACAAACTAAATCATCCCAGAAAAGCCTATCATTTCCCTTACCCCCGCATTTACCGAGAGTGCGTAAACAACGCTCGTACTGAAGATGGAGCCTGTTCAAATGGCACGGTATACAGTGTTGCCCAGGATCCAGAGCAGCTTTTTTTGCAAGTTGAACGTCTCGTAAAAAGTAAAGATGACAAAGTTATGCTTTTATGTAGAACAGGCTTTCGAAGTGTTTTGGTTGCAAACATTTTGGCAAAACCAACACTGATTTGTGATCTAAAGGAATACGAAGGAGATCAATATAATCAATGTGTGACGAAATACACGGCTCGTGGATTCACCGATGTCTATAACATTTGGCAAGGTTTTGTAGGCCAGCCTATGTCTGGAATACTTACCGCTTCAGGTAAACGTTACCAAGTGGGAGACGACCAAGATCTAGAAGATTTGAATCTTGAAGATGGTACCTCAGTCAAAGGTTTTGTTGCATACGATCTAGATCTCAATAACGATAAATCAATTAGCTCAGCAGACAAAGATGGTTGGAGATATTTTCAAGGACTTCCTTTTGAAGTAGGCACTAAGCCTAAATACCGAAATGAGTCTGTGTTCAAAGATGGTTACTACGATCTCCCCTAATCTAGCTTGAGAACAAGGGGAGAGCAGTCTCCCCTTCCCATTCATGCTATATCCGGGCGTTTGTGTTTACATAATATCCGGTCACGTCACTCCTTTACAATCTTGTCCTCAATTCCGATGTTTCAAAGACGACATATTGCTAACTGTCACACGATCAGAGTCGCCGAATACGGGAGGAGAGATATTACTCTCAAAACCCATCTATGGGGAATGTTAAATCCTTGAACTAATGATTGACCTTTTAATTAAAGGTGCGTTTGAAGTTTTGGCAACGACACCGATCGTAATCCCAATCAGGCTGTCATCGATCATTAAAACGCTCGCTTTAGCAAATGGACCTCTTGCCAGTTAATCGTAAGCGGCTTTTTTTACCCACCTTGCTTTAAAGGCAAAAGCTCTTCCAGGT
>CAZBDM010000658.1:0-2710 GCA_964490675.1 uncultured Oligoflexales bacterium | reverse complement strand
AAAAAGACTCGCCGAGAAAATATTTCTTGCTCCAGGATAGGTGTGAGGAGTTACAGATAAGGTTTCAATTTCAACCTTGGTAGAAACCATAAAACTAGAGTAGAAGCCGAGGCCAAAGTGACCAATGTTTTGATCTTTTAAGTCCTTATCTTGGTACTTCTCGACAAATTCCTCAAGACTAGAGAATGCCACCTGCGTGATATATTTTTTGACCTCTTCGGCCGTCATTCCCAAGCCCGTGTCCGTTACTTTTAAAAGGCTTTTTTCTTTATCGATTGTGACCGTTACTTTTGCTTCTGGGATGTCGCCTTCAGTTTCTCCGTAAAGAGAAAGCTTTTCTAATTTTTGCAAAGCATCAATCGCGTTTGAAACAATTTCACGCAGGTAGATTTCTTTTTCAGAATATAGCCATTTTTTGATGATCGGGAGGATGTTCTCGGCATGAATCGATATCTTACCTGTCTCTGCCATGGATGTTGTTCTCCTATAAGCATGTTAGAGAAAAGTTCATTCTTTTATCAGGGAAAGTATGAGTCTTGATTTCAATTGGTCAAGACCTGGCAAACTAGGAATATTACTTACCAAACTAGCGACAATCAAGATGGCTACTGTAAGTATCTAAGATTACATACAGCAACGATTCTTCCCTTTGCAACTTTTACCGTTGACTTATTCTAAATTCAATTTATATTGAGAATCATTCTCAATTACGTCAAGCTTGAGATGTTAACCAGAATTTTCGATTGATAGGTCAAACGACATGAAATTATTTTTGAAGCTGACGCTTATGGCCAGTACAAGCCTTCTCCAGAGTTCTATCTTAAACGCTAACCCCGCTCCTATCTCTGTGCTTAAGCAATACGCAGATATTGCGCTTTTAAGCTATGAGAGTGCTCTAAACGATGCGCGCTCTCTTGATAAGGCAATAAATAAATTCGCAAAAAATCCAACAAGAAAAACCTTTGCCGAAGCCAAAGAAAAATGGCTTTTATCTCGTGAATCTTACGGACAGACTGAAATTTTTCGTTTGTCAGGTGGCCCTATAGACGCCGAGCAGGGATGGGTGGCTGAAGCATACGGAAACCTTGAAGGCCAACTAAACGCATGGCCTCTTGACGAAAGCATGATTGATTACACCTTGGATGCTGACGGCAAGCGCACTTCTGGAAACATCGTTGATACCATAGGCATCTACAAACCTGGTGGGCCTGACGCTAAAGCTATCGACATCAAAACGCTAAATGCCAAAGTATTATCTGATCTCAATGAGAACGGCGGCGAAGCAAATGTTGCCACTGGTTATCATGCCATTGAATTTTTATTGTGGGGTCAAGATCAGGACTACAGCAACTTTGTTAGCGATAAAGTGACAAACGGCCCGCTTACCGCTGGGCAACGACCATTAAGTGACTTCACCAGCGACAAATTTTCTCATCGTCGCCTCGCATACCTCAAAGCTGCTAGTGAGAAAATTGTAACTGACCTTCAAAGAGTTACTTCTGCTTGGAAAAAAACACTTTCGAAAGATTGTAACAAAGATGCATCCGGTTGTTATCGCGCCGCCTTGCTAGGGACTCTTACAGGAGTGGATAAAAGTAAAAACATCAACTCCAAAGAAGCACTAAAACAGATTCTTTCCGGAATGGGAGTCTTTATCAAGTCAGAACTTGCCAACGAAAGAATTGCGGTCGCTGTCTTAACCCCAAGCGAAGAAGACGAACATTCTTGTTTTAGCGACAACACCCACAGAGACATAGCAACCAACTATCAAGGATTTGTGAATGTTCTTAAAAGCCAATATGGAGGTAAGACTTACGGTAAAAGCTTTTACAAGCAAGTCGACAAAGAGACGCGCATGAAAATCGACAGCCTAACCAAGGATATTGAAGGCAAAATTAAAAACATTGACATTCTCGCCCGCAACAAATGGCATTTTGATTATCAGATTCTCAAAGAAAACAATGCTGAAGAAATCAAATCATTAAAGAATCAGTTACGAAATCTGGGCGACATCATGGTAGACGTGGCAAAAGCTTACAATATTTCACTTACCAAAAGTGATGTAACTGACGTTGAGGAAACAAAGATATAGCAGAGCATACAAAAATACACTTCGGAGCTATAATCACTTTGATCGTAGCTCTTTGTTCTAGTAGCGTTGGCTTATGTTACGAAAGCGATGAGCTTAAAGACCTTTTTGTTCTTGGAAAGAGTTTTTTTGAAAAGCCGTGGGTCGCTTCACCGTCTGCGACATCAGCACGTGACGGTTTGGGTCCATTTTATAACGCTCATTCTTGTAAAAGTTGCCATAAAGCCGATGCTAAGATTTTTTCCAATCAGCTTGCACAGATTCCAGGACGGGCTGTTGTTTTCAAGGTTTCTAATACCTTAGCACCTTTAGATAAAGACCTCGGATACCCACCTCACCCAAGCTATGGCAGCCACATAAATAATAGTGGTATTTTCGGTATAAATTACGAAGCTAGACCAAGAGTTGAATTTAGCGAAACTGAAGTCACCTTTTCCGATGGCTCACGAGTCAAGCTGAGAAAACCAAAGTTTTACTTCACTAAGCTCAACTATGGCAGTTTAGACTCATCAACGAAGATCAGTGCGAGAGTACCACTTACTTTGGTGGGTTTACACGAAATTGCCAAGATTAGTGAATCTTCAATTCTCAAACACCAAGATGCCGCTGATATCAATAACG
>CAZBDM010000657.1:0-2710 GCA_964490675.1 uncultured Oligoflexales bacterium | reverse complement strand
AGATATGACTGCCATTTCTGAGGCACGAGGAGTACATTATGGCAGAGAAGAACTCTACACATGAGCCTGAAAACAACGAGTCAAAAGCAGCACAAGGCGGAAAAGTGAAAATACCTCTTCTGCCTCTGCGGGATATATTGGTTTTTCCCTCGACCGTCGTACCGCTTTTTGTTGGTCGAGATAAGTCAATACAAGCCCTTGAACATGCTATGTCGACAAACAAAGAAATCCTTTTGGCTGCTCAGATCAAGGCTAAAACCAACGATCCCACCGTGGAAGACATCTACAAAGTCGGCACCATTTCGACGATTCTACAACTCTTAAGGTTGCCTGACGGTACCGTCAAAGTCCTCGTAGAAGGACAGCGACGTGCCAAAATCAGTGATTTTCTTAAGACAGAAGAATTCTTCTTTGTCGAAGCTGAAGAACTTGCGGAAGACAAATCACAAGACTTAGAAAACGAAGCACTGATTCGTACTGTAAAGATGGCCTTCGATAACTATGTCAGGCTTAATAAGCGCATTCCGCCGGAAATGCTGTTATCGATCGCTCAGATTGAGGATGAGTCGAAACTTGCAGATACTTTGGTGGCTCACCTGTCAAATTTGAAGCTTCAAGATAAACAAAAACTACTCGAAGAGACGTCACCTCGCAAAAGACTGGAAGACCTGTACGGTTTTATTCAGTCAGAAATTGAAATCATGCGCGTTGAAAAGAAGATCCGCGCCCGCGTCAAACGCCAAATGGAGAAAACTCAAAAGGAATACTACCTTAACGAGCAAATGGCAGCGATCCAAAAAGAACTCGGTGACAGGGAAGATGGCCGCGCCGAGCTTCATGAACTAGAAGATCAAATTAAAGAGAAAAAACTTTCAGAAGAAGCTCGCGAAAAGCTCACTAAAGAAGTCAAAAAACTCAAGCAGATGTCTCCGATGTCAGCAGAGGCAACCGTCGTCAGAAACTACATCGACACTGTTCTTTCCCTACCTTGGGGAGAGTTAACCAAAGAAATCAAAGACATTGGCTTTGCAGAAGAAGTCCTCGATCGAGACCACTTTGGCCTTATGAAAGTCAAAGACCGCGTCTTAGAGTACCTATCAGTTAATTCACTGGTCGAAGAAATCAAAGGTCCCATCCTTTGTCTTGTCGGACCTCCTGGGGTCGGTAAGACTTCTCTCGCTCGCAGTGTTGCCGATGCCACAGGCAGAAAGTTTGTCCGCATCGCTCTTGGCGGCATCCGTGATCAAGCTGAAATCCGCGGTCATAGAAAAACGTACATCGGATCAATGCCCGGTAAGATCATCATGGCTCTCAAAAAAGCAGGCTCATCAAACCCCGTCGTCCTGCTCGATGAGGTCGATAAACTGAGCCAAGATTATCGTGGCGACCCTGCAGCCGCGCTTCTCGAAGTCCTCGATCCGGCCCAGAACCATACATTTAATGATCATTATCTAGATCTTGACTACGACTTATCACGCTGTCTCTTCTTGGCGACAGCTAACTCACTGCATACGATTCCAAAGCCACTACTTGACCGTATGGAAGTGATCCAAATTCCAGGTTACACCGAAGAAGAAAAACTTCAGATATCGTTGAAATACCTCGTGCCTAAACAAATGAAAGAAAACGGCATGGAAAACCAGGATATCAACTTTCATCCAAAAGCAGTCCGTGAGCTTGTTCGTTACTACACAAGAGAAGCTGGTGTCAGAAACCTGGAAAGAGAGATTGCCTCGGTCTTTCGTAAGATCGCCCGTAAGCACCTAAAAAAATACACCAAAGAACAAGCCAGTGAGATCGATGCTGGCGCAAAAGCGAAGACCGAAAAGAATCAAGATGATTTGCAAGCGCATGATATAAATCTTAAAAACCTTCAGATCAACGAAGCGGTTTCGCCCAAAACAATCCAGAAGTACCTTGGACCAAGAAAATACCGCATTGGCCTGCAAGGAGCTCTAGATGAAACAGGCCTTGCAACTGGCCTTGCCTGGACGGAAGTCGGTGGCGATATCCTGATGACAGAAGTCGCGATCCTACCTGGTAAAGGTAAGCTGACGATCACTGGTAAGCTTGGTGAAGTCATGCAAGAGTCTGCTCAAGCAGCTTTAAGTTACGTGAGATCTAGAGCTGAGTTCTTAGGGCTTGACGAAGATTTTTACAATAAGATCGACATACATATCCACGTACCTGAAGGAGCGATCCCAAAAGATGGTCCTTCCGCCGGTATCTGTATGGCAACAGCCCTCACCAGCGCTCTCACGGGTCGGCCTGTCAACCGCAACGTAGCGATGACCGGTGAAGTGACTTTGAGAGGGCGTGTTTTGCCGATTGGCGGCCTCAAAGAAAAATCTCTCGCTGCCCACAGAGGGGGAATCACTAAGATCATTATTCCGAAAGAAAACGAAAAAGATCTCGAGGAGATTCCAAAAGCGATCGCTAAGGAGATCGAATTCATTGCTGTCGAGCACATGGACACTGTCCTTATGCACGCACTCGTCTGGCAAAAAGAAAATGACGGACAAGACGAGCTCTTCGAGAAGCTCATGAAAATTACTGAGCAAGAAATGAAAGAAGGCGATGTCTCGCTAGCTCATTGATGACAAAAACCCATGCCACCAAAAAGGCCTCTCACATTGAGAGGCCTTTTTTACGATCAAAAAACAAAAAACCACGACCCTACACAGCAGCTATCATCTGATCACTCGTTTAG
>CAZBDM010000656.1:0-2712 GCA_964490675.1 uncultured Oligoflexales bacterium | reverse complement strand
GGCAAACTGACTGGCGGCTTTGATTTGGCCATCTTCACTACGCCAATATGCGAGATTTGCTAGCCATGCATCGTCGAAAGAGAAGCTGAGAAAACAAGGAATCTCTTCTGGTCTAAGACTCGTCCTTTGATCGTTTATTTCGATGTAGCCTTGTTCGCTAAGACTTACTTTTGGAAGCTTACGCGAAAATGGTCCAGAAGTTTTTATCTGACCTTTTTTGTAAGCAAAGCGAAGTGCTGTGCTTCCAAGCGGATCAGTCATTTCTGCGGTCCATTGACCTCTATTTTTTGCGCTCCAGTCAAGCTCTGCAGTCAGCAATAAGCCATTTTCATTATAAAAGTGAATTTCAAACCAAGAGTTTTTTTGCGAGCATTGATCAAATAGCCTAGCGTATTCTTTCGGCGGCTTAACCGCACCAGGCTCAGGTATGGTCTGGCAAGCGCTAATAAAAAAAACTATGAGAGCAAGATTTTTCATGAAAATTACTTCTTAAATTTGGCCAGCTTTTCTTCAACTCTCTTTTTATCTTTTTTCTCGAGTCGGCCCTTTAATGCCTTTTCATAGTATTCGAGAGCTTTCGCTTTATCACCCTTTTTCTCATAAACATCTCCAACATGTTCAAGTACGACACCTTCATTAGGAATCACTTTAAGAGCTCGCATGAGTGTCTCAAGCGCCCGGTTTAATTGACCCTTCTTAAAATAAACCCAACCCAAGGAGTCGAGATAGTATCCATCATTCGGCTTAATTTGCAGGGCTCTCAGAATAAGCTTTTCGGCTTCAACAAGATTGCGTCCCTGTTCTGCATAAAGATAACCAAGATAATTGTAAGCAGCACTTTCCTCCGGGTTAACTTTGATCACTTCTTTCATCGTTGCAATGCAGGCTTCCAGTTGACCGGCTCGCTCTTCATTAACTCCACGAATAAATAAAAGCCGTGGGTGCTGAGGGTAATGTTCAAGGCCAAGATTGAGTGAGTCGACGGCATCATCAAACCTTTCAAGATCCGATTGGACACCAGCCAAGAGGAGATAAGCTTCCCAGCGAACGGTCTTATCAGCGATTAATTCGGTGGCCACCTGGAGAGCTTCATCGAGTCTTTTTTTACTGCGCAATACAATCGCTATACGAAAATTTGCTGGTCCGACAAACTCTGACTCTTGTGGAATATTTTTATAATATTGCAAGGCAGCATCAAAGTCTTCGACTCTTTCTTGCGCCAACCCGGCTAGATAAATTAGTCTATCGGAACGCGGAAATCGCTCCACCATTTCACTGGCAAGGCTTGCAGCTGCCGGAAAATCTTTTAGCTCCCATAGGATCAAAACTCTCTGAATGTGCACACCTGGCCGGTTTCCCTCTTCGGTGCTGGACATTTCGTTGAGCAGAGCTAAAGCTTCTTTTAATCCCCCCATTTCTCGGTAGAGACGCAACATCCTTCTCGCTAACTCTTCATTTGCCGGATTGAGCCTAAAGATTTTGTCATAGAGCCCAACAGCTTGAGCAGTTCTTTTATTTAGCTCCAAAGTGTACGCGTAGATGAGTATCAACTCTGGATTGGAGCTTTGCATATCGAAGGCTTTTTTTGCTGCTGAAAGAGCGCGTGCTTTGTCACTTGCCAAAATATATAAACGACTAAGTACCGACCAAGCTGCAACAGAGCTTGGAATAGCTCGACTAAACTTAAGAGCGACTTCCAAAGCATCCTTGGTACGACCGGTTTCCTGATAGTATGAAATCAACTGGATGTAAGCATCTTCAAGACCAGGATCGAGATCGATGGCAATTTTCAGTTGATCTATGCCTTTAACAAACTGACTATTTCGCCCAAGCAACTGACCGTAGAGAATTCTTAAGTGAGCTGATTTGGGATAGAGAAGAACCATTCTTCTCGCTTCACTGAGAGCTTCTTCAAAGTTACCTACAGTCGACTGAGCAGCGATAAGTTTGCCGCCTAAAAAAGAGTTTGGATCGAGATTATAAGCTAACTGGAACTTAGAAAGAGCTTCCTTAAGATTGCCACGCAGGGCTTCACTTTCAGCGATCAAATAATGATAACTAGCACTGGCACGTCTTTGCTCAGGAGGCCAAAGATTGGAAGGCATCGTCGCTGAAAAAGGTTTGAGCGGCTCTTTTTTTGTTTCAATCGCTTCACCATCTAGAAGAGCATCCTCTGGATCTTGTCTGATTAACTTACAGCCGCTAACCAAAAACAAAGTAAAAACGAGCAAGCTTATCGTCCTTAAAACCTGCATTGGGCCTCCTAAATGGGAACGCAAAAACCTCTTTCAGCCTCCGCAATTAAATCATCGATTGTCCTTAATCGCTGATAAAAAATATCGACAAGGGTTAAACCCTTGGCTGGAGCTGTTTTGCCGGCTCGATTGCGGTCCTTACTGGCAAAAATTTGCTCCAAGTCTTGAGCAGCGATCTTTCCGGCCGCTACTTCGACGAGCGTTCCAACGATGATCCGGACCATCTGCTTGAGAAACCCTTCTCCTACGATCCAAATATCCACCATCGAAGCTCTTTCATCTATTTTAACTTCAAAAATGGTTCTTTGCTTGTTTACCACATCAGAATCTTTCGCACAGAAGGCTGAAAAATCATGTGATCCAACAAACTGATTAAAAACTGAACGCATCACTTGCATATCCAGTGGAAAAGGAATTTCCCAGACCCATGGCCGAAACATCGGGTGGGCGCAGTATC
>CAZBDM010000655.1:1385-2718 GCA_964490675.1 uncultured Oligoflexales bacterium | reverse complement strand
CCTACTTCTTTTTCAATTGCAATTTTTGCCAACGATGACATTGAAAGATCCTAGGTGTAAATGTTTTACTCAAGTAGGTTCATCGGAAAATTCTTCATGAGGCTGAAAAAGAACTAATGATTTTTCCGTTTGATTTCCCTAACAAGCTCAAAAAATGACAACAATTCCTGATTCTTGCTATCTGCCTTACGGGCCTTTAAAATACTAAAAACCGGTAATTTTCAGGGTCAACTCATGCGCTTTTTGGTCTCTTTTTTAAGTCTTCTATTTTTCACAATAAATACGCAAGCCAGCCTGGCTGCTCGTATCAAGCTTCCAGATATCGTTGTTGAAGCTGAGTGGCTGCAGAAGAATCTCAGCGAAAAACTCATCATCATTAGATGTCAGATCAGAAGAAGACTACAACCTGGGACATATCGCCTCAGCTCGCAATCTGCCTGTAAGGCAATTTTTTGTGAAGGGTAGCCAAAATTCTCTGGTCAACACAAAAACCATCGAGACCTTATTTCGTCAAGCAGGTATCATCAAAAGCAAACCTGTTATCATTTATGATTCTGGTGAAATGTTCAAAGCGTCGAGAATGTTTTGGATGCTCGAGTACACAGGACACCAAAAAGTTGCTGTTCTCAACGGTGGAATGAACAAGTGGAAAGCAAGCAACTTCAAGACGGAGACGAAGAGATATCTTTGGAAACCAAGCCTATTCTCAGTACAATTACAACCTGATAAATATGCATCAAGACGCTACGTAAAAATCGCCATTAAAAACCCTAAAATTAAGATCCTCGATGCGCGTTCAAAAGAAGAATGGTTAGGCGAATCGGAAACCTCGGCATACAAAGGACGCATACCAGGGGCAATCAATATTCCATTCACCGCCTTCTTCAATCAATCGAAAGGCTTTAAAGAAGTCAAAACAAAAGATCAAACGGCAAAACTTCTTGGGCCTTTTAAGGATGCGAAGACCCTGCTCTACTGTAATTCAGGTCGAAAATCGACACTTGTTTACATGGTTATGCGTCAGCATAATCTCGATGTTGTGCACTATGGCGGCTCTTGGATCGACTGGTCGCAGGATAAATCCTTACCTATTGAAAAAGGCCAAGCAAACTAACAGATCACTTGAAGTTAGGAAGATTTGTTCCGATAGAAAACCTACAGGAATTCATCAGAACACTACAGTTTCGAAAGACCTAACTTTTCAAACGATCGATTGTTAAATGGCAAACGAACCTTTAAAAATCAAATCCCGCCTCGCTTTTCGTATTGTCTTTCCGACAGCCCTTGTTCTCGTGGCTAGCTTTTTCTCATTTATAGCTGTTAGCAGTTACAA
>CAZBDM010000655.1:0-1375 GCA_964490675.1 uncultured Oligoflexales bacterium | reverse complement strand
GTCTATCGTTAACTCTCTCGCTCCTCAGATTCTTGATGTTGCTTTCTATTCAACAACATCGACTGGTGTTGAGCTTTACCGCGTCTTAGATCAATACCCCATTATCAAACAGCTACTTGTTTACCATGAAAAGACATTAGTTCTCGATTATAAAAAAGACTCTTTCCAGTACCTTAGAAGCCTGCCGTTAGCAAAAGACTACACCACCCGTTTTCTTAATAGTGATTTTATTCTGCAGCACCCGGTAACATATGAAGGTATTGAAGGGGTCTCTGTCGTCACAAGATTGAATGGACAAAACTACTGGGATACCCTTAAGAACCAAATCCTTATCGCTGTCGCCGCACTTGTCTTTCTTTTAATTGTTAGCTGGATTTTAGCCGATAAGTTAAGAACGCAGGTGATCGGTCGTATCATGAGTATCATCGAGAGTTTTAAGTCAGACAAAAAAGGCAAAAGTTCATTCGATGACTATCAAGGTGATGAGCTCGAGCTATTGAATCTCGTGTTTCACAAGCTTAAGAGCGATGTCGAAATCTCACGCGAGATGCTTTCTTCTGCTGAGAAAAAGCTTATCGAGAGTGAGAAGATGTCAGCAATGGGAGAAATAGCCGCTGAAATCGCTCATGAAATCAGAAACCCACTAGCAGCGATTATCGGCCAAGTCGGATTGATCGAAACGAAGTTTGACCAGTACTCAGACTCTGAAGCTCTGAAAGATAAAATCGCCAAGATCAGAGATTATAGCCAGCGCATAGAAAAAATTATCAACGGCCTACGAAGTCAGTCTCATAGCGGTAAAAACGAAATCTTTAGCATGACAAATATTCAATCAGTATTTGATGACACGCTTGCATTGACGATTCCAAGATCGAAAAAAGAAAAGACTCCGATCAGGGTGAAATCGATCGACTGCAACATTGAATGCCGATCTTTTGAGATCGTTCAGGTCTTAGTTAATTTGATAAAAAACGCCATCGATGCCTGCGCTCACCAAGAAGAACGCTGGGTCAAGCTCGAAGCTCATCAGCCAAATGACAAACAAGTTTTGATCAATGTTATTGATTGTGGCAAAGGAATTCCTGATGACATTAAAGATGACATCCTACAACCGTTTTTTACCACTAAGACTTTTAAAAAAGGCACAGGCCTAGGATTAGGGATTTGTAAAAAAATAACCGAAGCTCATGGCGGAGAGTTTTCTTTTCAATCAAAAGAAGTCACGACCTTTAGTCTCACTTTGCCGACGACTCAGAGCGAACAAAAGTCGTTAAAACAGGCCAGCTAAATCAAAAAACCTCAAACTTTTTTGACAAATTCCGTCTTTAACTTCATCGCTCCAATACCAGGGATCTTGCAGTCGATATCGTGATCG
>CAZBDM010000654.1:0-2721 GCA_964490675.1 uncultured Oligoflexales bacterium | reverse complement strand
ATGAACTCAAACAAGCTTGAAACGACGACTTAAAGTCTAGAGACTTAAGTGGCCTTTGAACAAAAGCCACCTTGGTACAAAAATTTAATGACAATTAATTTTCGATCAAAAGTGTACGAGCTGGCTTTTGCATTTGATCCATCACAGTCCCAGGTAGGACAGTCCCTAGGAGTAGCGTCGCAACAAGGGCGATAGCAACCAGCGAGCCGACAATAATTGATCGACCCCTTGTAAAAGAGGGAGTCAGCTCGTTTGTCTCTTTCATGTACATCTTAACGATCACCCTAAGGTAGTAGTAAAGAGAGATAGTGCTGCCAATAGCCCCAACGATTACGAGACCGTAAAGCTGTCCTTTTACTGCTGCACTAAAAACAAAAAACTTACCGATAAAACCTACCGTAGGCGGCATGCCGGCAAAACTAAACATTGTTACTGCTAGGGCAAAGGCTGCCCAAGGGTGAGACTTAGCGAGGCCGGCAATATCGTCTAAGGTCAGGTTCTCTGCTTTTTCACTCTCTAACCACATCAGAACACCGAAAGCAGCTAGTGAGGCAAGGGCGTAGCCAATCAGATAAAACATAACAGCCTCAAAAGGGAACGAGTCTCCTCTTCCCATAACGCACATAGCAATCGCCATGTAGCCAGAGTGGGCAATAGAAGAGTAAGCTAACATTCTTTTAAGGCTATTCTGAACAAGAGCCATAATATTGCCGACGATCATTGACAAGATTGATAGGAAGAGAAGGATCGGTAGCCAACTTTCTGCCATAGTTGGCATGCCATTACCCAGAAATCTCATTGTAAAGATGAGCATCATGACTTTCATGCTAATCGCCATCACAGCTGTGATGCCGGTAGGAGCCGCTTCGTAAGCATCTGGGGTCCACATGTGAAAAGGTACCAGTGATAGCTTGAAGCCAAGACCGACAAGGGTGAACAGTGCGCCGAGTTGGATCCAAGAGTGAGATTTTAATGCAGCAAGATTAGAAGCGATTTCGGTGAGATTTAATGAGCCGGTCGCAGCATAAAGAAGCCCGAATCCCAATAAAATGAAGGCTGAAGCGAATGATCCCAGGACAAAATACTTAAGTGCGCCTTCCTGGCTTCTTCTATTGGGGTCGATATAGCCAATCAATGCATAAATACCAATTGAGCTAAGCTCTAATCCGATAAAGAACGTGATGAGATCTTCGCTTGAAACCAGAACGACCATTCCTGCGACAACCATCTGATAAAGACAGGCGATTTCGCCGCTGAAGAACTTTTTATTGAGATAGGTCTCTCTGAACAAGAGAGCAACCCCAACAGTAACGACTAAGATGAAAACTTGTCCGAATCGTGCCAGTGATCCGGATAGGTAGGTACCGGATAAATAAATATCAGCCTCAGCCGGTATTAATGAAGTAACAAGTGCGCCAATCATAAAGATCATTACCGTTAGAAAAACGGAAGTGGGCTTCGCATTGTAAGCACCTTGCATCATCGCGACGATTGAACCTATACAAAGTAAAAACACCGGAAGTGCCGCAAAATAAAAACTCACAGGAATTTCTGGAAGTACTGACATCAGTGGGTAGCCTTTTCTGATTGACCGTTAGTTGGTTCTGATTGTTCTTTATCGTTGAGGGCCGTTTGATCTTGGTTTTGCTCGGGAGTCGCTACCACCAGGTGGTAGTTTTGATACTTTTCGGCAAGATAGTTGATCGAAGGCCGTGCTTTATCGAGAAAAAACCCTGGGAAAATACCCATGATAATGACCAGAGCAGCTAGAGGGGTAAGATAAGCAAACTCTCTTGGGGTGAGGTCTTTAAGAGTTTCGTTTTCTTTGTGGGTTACAGGACCAAAAAGTATCTTTTTACAAAGTGTCAACATGTAAATCGCACCGAGAAGAACACCTAAAGAAGCTAAAATGGCGGCGAGTGGATTGGACTGGAAGAGTCCGATGAGAATGAGAAATTCGCCTACGAAACCACCCGTTCCAGGAAGTCCGACTGAGCCTAGGGTTGCGATAATCAACATAACTGCAAACCATGGCATAACTGAGGCGATACCACCGTAATCAGCGAGCATGCGCGTGTGGCGTCTTTCATAAATAGCACCGACTAAAAAGAAAAGAGCACCTGTTGAGATACCGTGGTTTATCATCTGGTAAAGAGCACCAGTTAGTGCTTCTTTAGAGAGTTCCGGACCGATAGCGGCAACCGAACCAATAACAACGAATCCTAAGTGAGACACAGATGAATAGGCGACCATTTTCTTTGCGTCCGGCTGTCGCCAAGCGATAAGCGCACCGTAAATAATCCCTACTATTCCCAAAACAATAAACACGGGACCGTACATTGCAACGGCTGTTGGAAAAAGCGGAATAGCGAATCGCAAGATACCGTAGGTTCCCATTTTCAAAAGCACACCCGCCAGGATGACCGATCCTGCCGTTGGGGCTTCGGTGTGTGCGTCAGGGAGCCATGTGTGAAAAGGGAAGACCGGAACCTTAATGGCAAAAGCAAGGGCAAATGCAGCGAAGAGCCACTTCTGCTCTCCTTCAAGTAGGTTGGTCTTGTAAAGATCCAGAAGACTTGTCGAGTAAACACCGAACTGGTCGTAATGATAAATATAAAGAGCGATAGCTGCCACAAGCATGAGAAGAGAGCCAAGAACCGTGTAGATGACAAATTTTGTGGTCGCGTAGATGCGGTTTTTTCCGCCCCAAATACCAATGAT
>CAZBDM010000653.1:0-2725 GCA_964490675.1 uncultured Oligoflexales bacterium | reverse complement strand
CGAGTCTCTAGCGTTAAGTAAAAGGTTGATCATGACCTGTTTCAACTGAGTTTCGTTGGCTTTCACCCAAATTTTTTCGTCGTTAGGGTTAAATTTAACCAGGATGCGCGTAAACATCGGATCGATAAGCTGCAATACATCCTCTATAAGGCTGACAAGGTTGACCCCATCACAGATATTGCCTTCTTTTCCAATCAAATCATTCATTCCCTTGGAAACACTGACAAGTAGTTTTGAGGTCGAGATCAGTGACATTAAGATGCGGTACTCGTTTGATTTCGGGTCGTCGAACTTTGGTAGAATCTGAGATTCCGTTAGCTGGGCGGAAACAGTGATAATGTTTGCGAGGTTTTTTATTTCATGATTGGATGCTGCTAAAAAGTAACCGGTCATTGCCAGTTTTTGAGAGTCCTCGAGGTTTTGCTTTAAATTAGTTAGTTGACTGTAGTTTTCTTCGGCTCTCTGTATTCTTACTACAAGCTCTTCGAAGTCTAAATCACGTGTGACGTAATCAACTGCGCCTAAAGATAGTCCAAGAATCCTGTTCTCGACTTCTGGAAGCTCAGATGTGATCAATAATATTGGGATGTCTGAGAAGATTGATTCTTCTGATTTTATCCAACGTAAGAGGTCGAATCCTGTTTCCCTGGGCATCGAGATGTCACTGAGAATGATACTAAAAGGATGTCGCTGGTGCTCGTAGAGCTTTTCTTTGGCCTCAGAGACACTGCGCGCAGTTGTGACCTCGTAACCTTTACTTCTAAAAACCATTTCGAGAAGCTTCAGATTCGGGGCGTGGTCATCAATCAATAATATCTTACGAGGTTTATTCATTTTGCCAATTAATTTAAGCTGTTATAATGTTACAAGCGGACACTTGCCAACCTTATCACACATTTAAAGGAATAAAAAAGATCTTAAATAGTCGTGATTTCTCTCGTGTTTTCGGAATGTTGACAAACTGAACTGGCAGAGTGTAGCTTTTTAATCGAGTTAACTTTATGTGATGGTTATGACGCATCCTCTTTTAAATGTAAAAAACCTAACTGTTTCACTGCGATCAGATGCGAAATTTCTCACAGCGGTTGAAGATATTAGTTTTACTGTTGATGAGGCTGAGACGGTAGCAATCGTTGGAGAAAGTGGCTGTGGAAAGAGCGTCACAGCACTGTCGCTTATGAGGCTTTTACCGGAAAGTCAGGCAAGATTCGAAAGTGGTGAAATACGCTTTGCCGAGCAACAAATCTTGCAGCTCTCTACGCGTGAGCTTGAAGATATCCGAGGGCGTCAGATTGCAATGATCTTTCAAGACCCAAACACCTCGCTCAATCCTTGTTTTAGCATTGGTGATCAAATCGCAGAGGTGTTTCGCGTCCATTTAAATATGTCTCGGTCACAAAGCTTTGCTATGGCCATTGAAAGTCTGCACAGGGTAGGTATTCATTCTCCGGAAAAGAGGGTTTACGACTATCCTCACCAGTTAAGTGGTGGAATGAAACAACGTGTCATGATTGCCATGGCGCTTGCTTGTAAGCCAAGGCTTCTCATTGCAGATGAACCAACGACTTCACTCGATGTTACCTTCCAGGCGCAAATTCTTGATCTTTTACAAAGTCTTCAAGATGAAATGAACATGTCGACTCTGTTGATTACCCACGATCTTGGTGTCGTTGCTGAGATTTGCGATCGTGTGATTGTCATGTATTCAGGACAAATTGTCGAACAAGCCGCTGTTGAAGAAATATTTGACGAGCCTCTTCACCCCTATACTCGGGGATTAATGGACTCTCGCATTACTGAGCATCATCTTGGGCACGAAGATTTACCAACGATTAAAGGAACCGTTCCCTCTTTAAAAGACAGAGCCAATCAAGGCTGTTCATTTGTCGGCCGGTGTCCGCAGGCTGATCAAAACTGTCATGAGATAAAACCACCCAGGTATGATTTCAGTCGATCTCACCAAGTTTTTTGCCATCACGTCAGAGGGCAGCGATGAGTGAGCTATTGAGAATCAGCAAAGTATCAAAGTTTTTTCCTATTGCAGGAGGAGTCTTTCAGAGCGAGGTCGCACAATTACAAGCACTAAATAATATCAATTTAGTTTTAAGGGTCGGCGAAAGCTTCGGTCTTGTCGGAGAATCTGGCTGTGGTAAATCAACATTGGCTCGTGTTATCGCACGATTAATTGAAGCTGAAAGAGGTAGGATCGTATTTGAAGGTGAAGATATCACCAACTTCGATCACAAGCAATTGAAGCCGGTTCGTAAAAAGATGCAAATGATCTTTCAAGATCCGTTCAGCTCTCTCGATCCTCGTATGACCGTCGCACAAATTATCGAAGAGCCATTACGGCTGCATGGGGTAGGGAGCCGAGAAGCAAGAAGAGCAACTGCCCAAGATCTCTTGAGGGAGGTTGACTTGCCAAGCCAGGCCATCGATAAATACCCGCATGAATTTAGTGGAGGGCAAAGACAGCGCATTGCGATAGCAAGAGCTTTAGCTCTTAAACCAAAATTTATCATTGCTGACGAACCCGTCGCCGCTCTTGACGTCTCTGTGCAGTCACAGATTTTGAACTTACTCAATCACCTGAAGAAAACATATCAACTGACTTATTTGTTTATTTCCCACGACTTAAATGTCGTCCGTTATTTTTGCGATCACATTGCAGTCATGTATATGGGTGAAATTGTCGAGCAGACCCATCAAAAAAATATGTTCAAGA